>JAABRC010000173.1 GCA_011391115.1 Candidatus Egaibacter danicus
CGCTTAGTACAAATACCTGCTCAAACGCAAAGGCGTTCACGTCCGGTACGTCGCGGAGCAATTCGACAACGACGGATCCCCTGTTTCCACGATCGTCAAAGGCGTTAAGCGCGCCATGGCCGGTGAATACAGCCGGGAACTCTCCGTCAAGGTGTTTGCCGGTCAGTGCCGACTGATTGAGCTGGGTTACCGCCAAGGTGGCCCAGCCGGTTATGGGTTGAGGCGCGTGCTGCTGGACCAGACCGGATCCGTGAAGGCCGAGCTGGCGCGCGGCGAGCATAAAAGCCTGCAAACCGATCGGGTCATCCTGATGCCCGGGCCCGACGTCGAGGTGCAAAACGTGCTCCAAATTTATCGCTGGTTCACCGATGACGGCCTGAGCGAATCAGAAATTGCGGCGCGTCTGAACGAACAAGGTGTGTGCACCGACCTGGGGCGCGACTGGACCCGGGCCACCGTGCACGAAGTGTTGAGCAACGAAAAGTACATCGGCAACAACGTGTTTAACCGGATCTCGTTCAAACTCAAGATGCTGCGTACCGTCAATCAGCCAGACAAATGGGTTAAAAAAGAAGGTGCCTTTGAAGCCATCGTGCCGCCAGAGGTGTTCTACATGGCTCAGGGCATCATTCGCGGGCGCACACACCGTTACAGCAGCGAAGAGTTGATTGAAAAGCTGCGCAACCTCTTTGAGCACCGGGGCTTTTTGTCAGGGCTGATCATTGATGAGACGGAAGGTATGCCCTCCTCGTCAGCCTACATCCACAAATTCGGAAGCTTGATTCGCGCCTACCAGACGGTGGGATTTACGCCCGACCGGGACTACCGCTATTTGGAAGCCAACCAGTTTCTCAGGCGGCTGCACCCGCAAATCGTGGCCCAGACAGAAAAAACCATTGGCGAGCTGGGTGGAAGCATTGAGCGCGATCCCGCCACCGATCTGCTGCTGGTCAACCAAGAATTTACAGTGTCGCTGGTGCTGGCGCGCTGCCAGACCCATGACAACGGGCGCAACCGCTGGAAGGTGCGCTTTGACACCAGCTTGGCCCCTGACATCACAGTTGCGGTACGGCTGAATCATGCCAACGATGCGCCAATGGATTACTACCTCCTGCCGCGCCTGGATTTTGGGCTGTCGCGCATCAGTCTGGCCGATCGCAACGCTGTTGAGATTGAGAGCTACCGCTTTGACACCCTGAATTATTTCTATGGCATGGCCCAACGCACCCGCATACGGAGAGCGTCATGACCAAGATGCAACCATCGGGCAATTTGCGCATGATCCCCATCGACCGTATCGAGGTACTCAATCCGCGAGACCGCAACAAGCAAGTGTTTGAGCAGATCGTTGAGAACATCAAAACCGTCGGACTCAAGAAGCCGATTACTGTGACGCCGCGCCCAGGTGACGATGGTGAAGAAAAATATCTGCTCGTTTGTGGCGAGGGCAGGCTCAAAGCCTTCACGGCCTTGGGTGAGACCAGCATCGCAGCACTGGTGGTTGACGTCAGCGACGAAGATGCCTTCATCATGAGCATGGTGGAAAACATCGCCCGTCGAAAGTCCAGCCCCCTTGAGCTACTGGCGGGCATTGAGCAACTGGTGGCCAAAGGTTATGACAAGAAAACCATCGCCAAGAAGACCGGCCTGAGTGTCGAATACGTTCAGGGAATCATGCTTCTCCTCAAAAACGGGGAGGAACGCCTGATGGTGGCTGTGGAAAGTGGTCGCGTACCGCTGAATGCTGCATTGTCAATTGTTGGAGCCGGAAACAGCAATGAGGCGGTGCAAGCCGCACTGCAGGAAGCCTATGAATCTGGCCAACTGCGCGGCAAGCAACTGCTTCAAGCCCGCCGCGTGATCGAAAAACGCCAGACCTTTGGGCGCGCCTTAGGCCGGGGCACGCAACGCGTAACAGTGGACATCACGGCGTCGAGCCTGGTCAGAGCGTATCAAAAAGAAGTTGAACGCCAAAAGCTGATGGTCAAAAAAGCAGGTGCCGCCCAGCAACGCCTCCTGTTTGTCATCGGTGCCTTGGGGCAACTTCTGACCAATGAGCACTTCACCACTCTGCTTCGGGCCGAGAGTTTGGACACCTTACCGACGTACCTGGCCGAGCGTGTGTGGCCGAAAGGAGCCTGATATGTCGCAACTGCCCCTTGCATTCCTGCTTGATCCGCTCTCCATTGCACTTGACCAGATTCTGCCGTCCCGCAAAGCGCTCTCCAGAATATTGACCACGCGAAAATTCATGCAAATCCAAGCCTCCATCAAGGCAGTCGGATTAATAGAACCACTCACGGTGGGACCCGCCGATAAGAAAACGGGGTACCGCGTTCTGCTCGACGGCCATCTGCGACTGCTGGCGCTCCGATCGCTGGAGCACACCGAAGCACCGTGCCTGGAATCCACGGATGACGAAAGCTACACCTACAACACCAAAATCAACCGGCTGTCCTCCATTCAAGAACATGTGATGCTTTGTCGGGCCGTCGAAAAAGGTGTGACGGCACAGCGTCTGGCCGACGCTCTGGATCTGGACATTTCGACCATCACCCGCAAGCTCAATTTGCTTGATGGCATCTGCGCCGAGGCCGCATCGCTTCTGAAAGATCAGCAATTTGCGGCTGACCTTGGCACCATTTTGAAAAAGATGAAGCCAATGCGCCAAGTGGAGTGCGTTGAATTAATGGTGGACGCCAATTGCATCACCTTGGCCTACGCTAATGCACTGTATGCGGCGACACCGGCGAGCCAACTGGTGGATGCAGTCGTAGCCAAAAAAGTCGCCGGTGTGAGCCCGACACAGATGGCCAACATGGAACGCGAAATGGGAAGCCTTCAAGAGCAATACAAACTTGCCGAACAAAATCTCAGCCAAGATGTTTTCAATTTGCTTCTTGCCAGCAAGTTCCTGGCGAAATGGCTGGAAAACGCCGAGATCCAACGGTACTTGCAGCAAAACTATCCGGAAATTCTGACGGAACTCAAATTCATCGTGGAATGCGAGTCACTCGACGCATAAATGAATGCTCAGCAGCGATTTTTGAATTCGCCAGCAGCGCGCGGCCTACATGGCGCAGCCTCCGCCCAGTCAACGCCCGATGATGCTCATGTCGATGACGACTCGCCTGATACCCATCGAAACGCACCACGACCTGATCCTGTCTGCCTGTATGGATTGGTTGGCGATGTGGCCAGGGCGGGCAGTGAAGACACGGAAGCCAACCCCTATGCGATAGCGGCCAATTTCATAACGTACTTGTCGTGCGCCATCGGCCGTGGACCCTATCTGCCAATTGGCAACACCTGGCACCACGCACGGCTATATATCTTGCACATTGGCCGATCTGGTCGTGGCCGCAAAGGGGATGCGGTCTCACTGGTCAACCGCCTGGATACCGCACTGCGTCAATTGCGGGAAGCTGCCGCACCGCAGATCCACCGGGGTGGATTGTCGAGCCGGGAGGGATTGGTTTCACTGTTTCATGATGGCTACAAACAGGGTAAGCTGGAAGTCCCAGCCATTCTGGACAAGCGATTGTGGGTCGTCGAGTCGGAATTTGCCAATGTTCTGCACCAGGGGCGGCGTGAAGGCAACACCTTGTCGGCCGCATTGCGTGACTGTTGGGACGGGGTGTGCCTCAAGCCTGCCACCAAATCCAATCGTCTATATGCCAGCCACCCCCACCTGTGTTTGAGTGGTGCCATTTCGCCCAGCGAACTCCTGGCCCTGATGCGCGCGCGTGAGCTGACCAATGGCTTTGCCAACCGGTTCTTGATGCTTTGGGCGGAGCGGGAGAAAGTCGTTCCGTTTCCGCAAGCCACGCCGCACGAAGTCGTGGACATTTTGGCCGCCCGGATTCTCCGAGTTCTGGACTTCGTTCAGGCCGAGCGCGTTTCAGTGCGCGATCACTTGCAAATTGGATTGACAGCGCAGGCCCAGGATATCTACGCCCGCCTGTATCGTGGGGAACTGATTGACGACAGTGGCGGTGAGCGCGTCACGGCTTTGTTGGAGCGGCGCGCGCCAATGCTGCTGCGGCTCGCCATGCTTTTTGCCCTCTGCGATCTGCAAACGCAGATAGATTTGCACCATATTCAAGCCGCCATGGGGTGGATTCGTCATGGTGTCGAGTCGGCCAAATTTGTGTTCATCAAAGCGACCGACGCAGCGGACTCGGTTCGAACCAACGCAGCGGCCATGAAAATTGTGGATTTTCTGCGTATCAAGGGGCAAGCGACCCGGTGGCAGATAACCACGGAGTGTTTTCAGGGGCACGTCACAAAGTCAGTGATCGACACGGCCATTGAGCAGTTGCTGCTGGCATCACCCGCTCAAGTCGTTGTCCAGACACTGCAAAGGGCAAAAGGCTCGCGCGGCCCGCAGACAAAAATCTACACTTTGCCAGGAATGGCACCTGACCACTTTTCCCCAAATTGGCAGGTTCAAAACGTCGGCCGTTCGATCAATGATTCGCGATAGCGCGCGGAAAACTTCGCATTCTTCGCAAAGTCTGCAAACAAATTTTCTCTGCAAGATGTTGATCTATTTAAACTTAAAACACTTCGCACACTTCGCATGTGAAGTGAGTTTCTGGTGACGGTTTTAATGTGTAGGGAAGGACTCGGGTGTTTGTCCCTTGTTTGCGGACATTGGCCGTTTCACATCGTGGCATCAATTAGACTGGCGTTAACTCAAGCTTGACATGATGGAGAACTCGAAATCACATGCACGACCACGCACCAAAGCTGAGCACTCAAAAGATTTTGACTCACCAAACAGATGCACGCGATCGTGAACGAGTGTTTAGGTTGGCTCACCACAACGATCCTAAATTTAAATTCATTCGCGCCACTCACTCTACAGTCGGGTGAAATGTTCGGCTAATCAGCCACTAAAAGCACGAACAACCAAGGCATGGCATGCAATATGCTTAGAGAGATGAGTCGGTGT
>JAABRC010000174.1 GCA_011391115.1 Candidatus Egaibacter danicus
AATGCCGCAAATCAGCACCCGCATGGGCTTGGCCATGCCGCCGCGGTTGGGGGCGAGTTCGTGGCAGGCGGCGATCAGCCGTTTGGCAGGGGTGGTTTCAGACGCGTCCAGACCGATGGCGCGTGTGCCGGGCAGGTTGTTGTAGTGCGCCAGCCAGAGCTCGGTGCGAGCCGGGTCGGCCAGATCCTGCTTGTTGAGAACCTTGAGAGCGGGTTTGGCCTGCGTCAGCTCTGCCAGCATGGGATTGGCGCTGGAGCCTGGCAAACGTGCATCCAGCAGTTCGATCACCACGTCGGTATCCTTGATCCGTTCAGTGATCGCTTTACGGGTCAGGTGCATGTGACCGGGGAACCACTGGATGGCCATGTACAGGATACTTTTGACTTAGGAGAAATCGCTATTTTATACTATCTTTTTTATAGCATGTCACGCATACCCGACAAGGGCCAGTGCCCTATTTGTTCTCGATTTAACGCCAAATTTCATACAATTGCGACAACTTGACCAGACAGGCTAACAAGATGGCGTCCGACAACTCAATCGTTATCCAGCAACCGGGTGAACAGGCCGGGCAGCTGATCCTTCTTTTTCATGGCGTGGGCGCCCGGCCGGAATCCATGGCCTGGCTGGGTGGACGGCTGGCAACCGAATTCCCGAAAGCCATGGTGGTGTCCGTCGCGGCTCCCACACGTTCGGACATGGCGCTGGGCTTTCAGTGGTTTTCAGTCGCGGGTGTTACGGAAGAAAACCGTTCAGCACGAATTGCGGAAGTCATGCCTTCGTTTGCCACGTGCGTAGCTTACTGGCAGACGCAAGCCGGCGTCACTGCGGCGGCTACGGCGCTGATTGGGTTTTCACAGGGGGCCGTGATGGCGCTGGAGAGCACCAAACTGGCCACCCCGCTGGCGAGTCGGGTGGTCGCCATCAGTGGGCGTTTTGCCGCACTGCCCGATGCAGCGCCTGCCGATGTGGCTGTTCACATGCTGCACGGCAAAGCCGACACGGTCATTCCCTATAGCCATACGGTCAACGCGGCCCACCGCTTACGTGATCTGGGTTGCGACGTTACGGCCGACGTGCTGCCGTTTATCGGACATGAAATTCATCCGGAACTTGCCGAGCTGGTGGTGGCCAAACTGACCACACACATCCCGCAACGTATCTGGGCAAGCGTCATGGAGGCCAGCCCCAAATAAAACTCCAGTCCCATTTCCATGAAACGCCGTCAAATTCTCCACACCGCAGGCGCCTCAAGCGCAGCCCTCGTCCTCATGAACCAGCCCCTGTCAACCAACGCCGCCCAGCTCAGCCAGCTCACATCGCTGAAGCCCTCACCCCGTATGCCGGTGCTGTTTCTGGGTCACGGCAGCCCGATGAATGCCATCGAGGACAACCTTTACCGACGAAGCTGGCAGGCGCTGGGCGCAGAATTCGGCAAAAATTATCCGCGGCCGCAACTGATCCTGTGCATTTCCGCGCACTGGCTCACCCGCGGCTGGTGGCTGACCGGTATGGACAAGCCAAAAACGATTCATGACTTTGGCGGCTTTCCGCAGGCCTTGTTCGATCAGCAGTTTCCGGCACCGGGCGCTCCAGCCGCTGCGGCGGAAATCAGCTCAGCGCTGCGGCAGCCTTCGGTCGGACTGGACATGAAGGAGTGGGGGTTTGACCACGGCACCTGGTCGGTGCTCAAACCCATGTTTCCCAAAGCCAACATCCCGGTCGTGCAGCTCAGCATGGACTACAGCCGCCCTCCTGCGGAGCATCTGGCGCTGGGACAGCAACTCAAGGGACTGCGGGAACGCGGCGTGCTGATTGTGGGCAGCGGCAACATCGTGCACAACCTGCGTGCCATCAACATGTCGGCAACCGCGATGCAGGCCTACGATTGGGCACTGGAGTTTGACAAGATCACGGCCGATCTTTTGCAGCATGGCAATCTGCCTGCCCTGGCCGAATTCCAGAAGCTTGGCACAGTGGCCCAGCAGGCGCACCCCACCTACGACCACTACCTGCCGCTACTTCATGCGGCGGGCGCGGCGGACGCCAAAGAACCCATGAAGTTCTTCAACGCCAGCTTTCAGGCGGGCTCCATCTCCATGCGGTCAGTGGTTTGGGGCTAACCCGGCGTCATCCTTCATTCGCAGGATGACAAAACCGCTCCTTTGCGCTTGAATGAGGTCACCGCAGAGACGATGCATCACTCAGCGTCAGGAGGTATTTATGGCAGGACAAACGCTGGCGATTGCAAACAACGCGATTGCTTACATCTGGTGGCGTCTGGACGCCAAAATCGACGGCTGCCTGGGGTTTTCGGTACGACGGGTCGAAGCGAATGGCCATAAAACGGCTTTACCGGCATTTGTGGGATTCAAACCCGGCGTGCCTGGCGCACCTCGTCTGAAAAAGAATACCGACATCTGGCCGGTGCAGTCTTTTCAGTGGAAAGACGTGTTTGCCAGCCCTGGCCTCTACAGCTACGAGATTGTGCCGATGATGGGGCCCGATATGGAGGCGCTGACGTCCCACCCGACCATCAAACTGCTGACACGCGCGGTGGACATATCCGGTGACTATGGCAATCTGGAGGCGTATTTCAATGTCGGCCTGATTTCGACCCAGTCCATCACCCGCCAGCTGCGACAGCTCGTGGAAAGCGGTGTCTATGCCAACAAGACGGATGCCTTGCGCGGCGAGATTGCCAAACCCGGCAGCACCGTGCGCGTAGCTCTGGCAGGTGATGTATTGGACAAGGGCGTTCTGGCCTTGCTGAACAAATGCGGAGGACCCGCTGGCGGCCACTGCCATCTGGGTCTGTATGAGTTGACCGACGGCCAACTCATCCATGCCATCAAGACGCTGGCGACGAAGAAACGGCTGGACTTGTGCCTGTCCAACGCCGACCAATCGGAATCGTTCACGGGTGAGGACGGCAATCCGCACACCCGTAAAGTGCACGATGGCACCAACGCGGCGGCTCGCGCAGACCTGGTGGCGCAGGGCGTACCTGTATTCAACCGGTTTGTGGCATCCAGCGGCATTGGACACAACAAATTTATCGTCTGGTCACGAAAAAACGGAACACCCCGCTCCGTGTTGACCGGAAGTACCAACTGGACGAGCACAGGCCTTTGCTCACAAACCAACAACGCGCTGCTGATCCATAACGATACGGTCGCGCAGGGCTACCGGGACTATTGGGACTGGCTGGTATGGGACGCTGAACAAAAGCCCGTGCAGGGAAAAGACATGCGGGAATGGTGCGGGGCTGACTCGGTTGATGCGACGGTGGGTGGCGCCAGCGTGTCGGTCTGGCTATCCCCCAATACGGCACGCAGAACAAAAGATGCAAACACGGCACCGCCCGATCTGGCAGAGGTGTTCGAGCTGATCCGCCAGGCCAGGCATGGCATCCTGTTTCTGGCTTTCAATCCCGGTACACCGAGTTTTCTGGATGTGGTTCGTGAACGGGCTCTCGCCATGGAAGCAGCCAGCAAACCGTTCTATGTGCGTGGTGCCGTAACGGCTCCAGCCCCGGTTGGGGAGTTTGCGACCTTTCTGACCAAACGCAGGGCAGGTGCTGCGCCCGATGTGCTGGTGTCTGGCGTGGCGGGCGTGCCGGATGATTTCAGCTTCTGGGAAGAGGAGATGTACAAGCTGGGGCACGCCGTGATTCACGACAAGATCATCGTGATCGACCCCTTCACGGAGCACAGCGTGGTGGTAACTGGCAGCCATAACCTGGGCTACAAGGCCAGCTACCAGAACGACGAGAACCTAGTGATTGTGCGAGGCCATGAGAGACTGGCACAGGCTTACGCAGCCCATTGTCTGGACATTACCAATCACTTTGCCTGGCGGGTCAAGCTCAGTGATCTGCATCGCAAGGGCAAACTGAACGACGCCTGGGGCGACCTGGCTGACACTGACAGCTGGCAGAACAAATACTTCGACAATAAAAACGATGCCTCGCGGGATAGCTTCTTTTTCTTCACCCCACCCTGACAGCAGTTTGGTTGACAGGTCTTGACAGAAAAATGGGGCGAGGCGAAGCTTGTGCCCCATGCAAATCATCAACGACAACAATACCCTGCTCACTGTCGCCACGGCGAACCTGCTGAATCTGGCGCTGCCCAACCGCAGCTATTACGAAAACCGGGACCCGTACAAACCAGTGCAGTACGAGGAAAAGTGCAACTGGCTGGGTGCCCAGTTCGCCAGGCTTGACGCCGATGTGCTGGCCGTGCAGGAAGTCTGGGACGCCGACGCACTGAAATACGCTGTCAGGCAAAGTGGTCTGCATTACAGCAGCGTACTGGTTCCCGGCGCCGAGAATGGCGCTCAAGGCACCCCGCGCGTGGGCTTGGTGACGCGGCTGCCCGTCAAGCAGGTGCATTCCATCGATCTGTTTGACGAGCGTGACATTGTTCAGGTACCTGAATTGGGGCCACACACCCGGTTCGAGCGGCCGGTTCTGCACGTCCAACTCGCGTTGAAGCCTGATGTCACCCTGCACGTGCTGGTGGTTCACCTCAAAAGCAAACGCCCCAAATTCCTGCAGGACGATGCGGGTGATCCACTGGAAAACCGCGATGACCCGCACGTGGCAGCGCGCGGCATACTGCGTTCACTGGTCATGCGGGCATCAGAGGCTGCTGCACTGCGCAGTGTGGTGGTGCGCTTGCTGAATGACACTCAGGAACCCCTGATCATGATGGGTGATCTGAATGATGTGCCTCAGGCCGTGACCTCACAAATGGTGGCCGCCACCCAGGCAATTGCGTTTGACCGCAGTGCCCGGGACACGGCCCTCTTCAACGCCTACGAGGTGCAAAGCCAGGGTGGTTTGCTGCGTGACGTAGCCTATTCATTCGTGCATCAGGGCAGACCGGAAACACTGGACCAGATCTGGGTCAGTGAGGAGCTGGTCAGCTCTTCCAAATTTTCACGCGG
>JAABRC010000175.1 GCA_011391115.1 Candidatus Egaibacter danicus
GAGCGGGCTCGCAAAGCGGATGTGATGTCGGTAGGATTCACGACGGACGGATTGCAACAACTGTTTGCGCAAAGCGCCGTACCCTGGCCCACGGTGCGCAACTGGGGCATGCGTGGTTTTGATGCCAGTGGCGTGGTGAAGAAGTGGGTTGGCCGCCAGGCGATGGGCCTGCGCTGAGCAGACGAACGAACGGATGAATGGAACGGACATAACAGGATGTTGAAGATGACGACAATCAAGCGGTTTTTGATCGCAGCGGGCACGCTGGCCGTGCTGATGACCGGGATGGGGGCCGCCGCTCAGGAAGCGGCCATTCGCAAAAATCTGGCCGAGCGCCTGCCGCAGCTACCTAAAATTGACGAAGTGAAATCCACCCCCATGCCGGGTTTGTTTGAAGTGCGCTTCAACGAGTCGGAGATCATGTACACCGACGCGGAAGGCAACTTCCTGCTGCAAGGCTCACTTATTGACGTCAAGCAGCGACGCAACCTCACCGAAGAGCGCATTGACAAATTGACGGCTGTGGAGTTTGGTGCCCTGCCGTTCAAGGATGCCTTCACCGTGGTCCGCGGCACCGGCAAACGCAAAGTGGCGGTATTCGAGGACCCGAACTGCGGCTACTGCAAACGGTTTGAGCGTGATTTGCAAAAAGTCGACAACGTCACGGTGTACATGTTTCTGTACCCGATCCTGAGCCCTGACTCGGTTGAAAAATCGAAGAACATCTGGTGTGCCAAAGACAAGGCCAAGTCCTGGACCGACTGGATGGTGCGTGACCAGCATCCAGTCACAGCCAGTTGCGACAGTTCAGCTCTGAACCGCAATACCGAGTTCGGTAAAAAATACAAAATCACCGGCACGCCCACACTGATTTTCGCGGATGGTTCGCGGGTGCCGGGTGCCATCAACTCGCAGCAGATCGAGAAATACCTCGCTGACGCCAAATAAGGGCCGGTACATGCTGGCCCCCGCATCCGTTCACTACCGTGTTGAACTCGCGAACCTTCACGCCCACCTGTTCCGGATAACGCTGACCGTTGCCCAGCCGGACGCCACGCAGCGCGTGTCCCTGCCGGTGTGGATTCCCGGCAGTTACCTCGTACGGGAGTTCGCCAAGAACCTGCAGCGGCTGAAGGTGCGCCAGGGCTCCCGCAGTATCGAGGCCGTACAGCTGGACAAATGCAGCTGGCAGATTCAATGCTCTGTCGACAAGCCGCTGGTGCTCACCTATGAGGTTTATGCGCTGGACAACTCGGTGCGAACGGCCTGGCTTGACCCGTCACGCGGCTTTTTCAACAGTACCAGCCTTTGCCTGCGGGTTGAAGGGCGCGAACAAGGCCTGCACGAGCTGGAAATCGTACCCAACCCTTCCCAGCCGGATTGGGCGCTGGCCACAGGACTGACCGCGAAGAAGGTAACCAAAAAAGGATTCGGCACGTATGTCGCTGCCGACTACGACGAGTTGGCAGACTGCCCTGCGGAAATGGGCACGTTCTGGAGCGGCTCTTTTGTTGCCCGGGGTGTTCCCCACCGGTTCGTGGTGTCGGGAGCATCGCCCTCTTTTGATGGCGAGCGGTTGTTGTCCGACACTCAGAAAATCTGCGAAACCCAGATTGATTTCTGGCACGGATCTTCCGTCAAAGGCATCAGCGCAAAAAAACGCGTCCCGCACCAAAGCTATGTCTTCATGCTCAACGCGGTGGATGACAACTATGGGGGGCTGGAGCATCGCAATTCCACCGCACTGATATGCAGCCGCAAGGATCTTCCCCGCCTGGGAGACACCAGCAGCAAGGTAACACCCACCAAGCAGATGGAGGGCTACACCACCTTGCTGGGTCTCATCAGTCATGAGTATTTCCATACCTGGAACGTCAAACGTCTGCGACCAGCTGAATTTTCTGCTTATCAATACGGCGCTGAGAACTACACGCAACTGCTCTGGTTTTTTGAAGGTTTTACCAGCTACTACGATGACCTGCTGCTGCGTCGCGCCCAGCTGATTGACGACGCCACTTACCTGAAGTTGCTGAACAAGACGATCAACCAGGTGCAGCAGACCCCCGGCCGACTCGTGCAATCGGTAGCGCAAGCCAGCTTCGACGCGTGGGTGAAGTACTACCGGCAAGACGAAAACACGCCCAACTCCACGGTGAGCTACTACACCAAGGGGGCACTGGTTGCGCTGTGTTTTGATCTGACTTTGCGTGCGCACGGCAGCACATCACTGGATGCGGTCATGCGTGGGCTCTGGCAGCGGTGTAAAGCCGGTCCCATGACCGAGTCAGACTTCTCGCAAGTGCTTCAGTCGATGGGTGGCCGGTCGTTCGCGACCGAGATCAGGCACTGGGTACATGGCACACAGGAGTTGCCTCTCAAGGACCTGCTGCAGTCGTGGGGAGTCACCGTGCTTGAAGACCCGGCGCAAATGGCACAGCGACTGGGGTTGCGTGTTGGCGACAGCGGTGGTGTGCAAATCAAGGCGGTACTGCGCGGCGGCGCTGCCGAGCAGGCAGGCTTCGCGGCTGGCGACGAATGGCTGGGTGTAGCGACCAAAGGCAAAAACCGGCAGGCCTGGCGCATGACCAGGCTGGAAGACCTGATGCTGTACGCTGGACACAGCAAGACGGTTGACGCTTTGATTTCGCGTGACAAGCGACTGATGCATCTGGAGTTGTCCCTGCCCCCAGCCATCACAACCTGGCGCCTGGTACTTCAGGACGCTGCACGCACCAGGCAATGGCTTGCACCTAACCCGTAATTCGGCACAACTCGCCTGACCACAATCAGGTCGGCGGCGTATGGGCTTCTATCTGCTCAATAAACTGGGCGGCCGCAGCCTGACCCTTCAGTTCCCGAACAATATCCCGGGCTCGCTTCACAGCGGTAATGAACTCGGTCATGTCCCGGGCCGTCTCGATCTTGACGCAAAGGGCCTCCGCCATGGGGCCCAGGAGTTCGGTCAGCAACCGGGTGGTGAACCGCCGTGCACCATCCAGTGTCGGCTGCACCGGCAGCGCGGCGGGCACGGTTTTCGCGGTCGCCAACGATGCTGGCTCCACGCTGGGCGTCACACTCTGGCTGATTGCCGGAGCACCGACCAGTTCAATAAAACCGGCTGATTCGAGTTCGGTCAGGAGCACCTCCGGGTCACCCAGAACGGACACCATCGGAGCCAGGTCACCAAAACTGCGCTTGCCGTCCACCATGATGAGAGCGGACCGGAGTTTGGGAGTCAGCCCAGCCTGCCGTGTAGCGATGGCTTCGGCTCCTTGGGCAGACTTCTTGAATACGGCTTGTTTGGAGATCACTCAACGGCCTTTTTTCCCAACGACTTTGATGTAAGCGCAGTGTAAGGGCATCTTTCCCCCGAGTCGAGCCGGTTTCCTACCTGTTTGACGGGGAAAAACTACGTTCGCCGATCCAGCAGGCGTTTGGCCTTGCCGCCACTGCGCTCTACCCCACCTTCAGCACGCAGCTCGATTTCTGCCCGCGTGCCGATGTACGCCTTGATCTCTTGCTGCAGCATTGCGGCAGCAGCAAGTGCCTGGGCACTGTCCGGCAAAATGCCCGGGCGGGTCTCCACCACCACAATCAGGCTGTCCATTGGCCCCTCGCGCACCAGAACGCATTGATAGTGCGGCGTCAGCTCGGCACGTTTGAGAATCAACTCTTCAATCTGCGTGGGGAACACATTGACCCCGCGAACAATCATCATGTCATCGCTGCGGCCGGTGATCTTCTCCATGCGGCGCATGGTGCGCGCGGTGCCAGGCAACAGGCGAGTCAGGTCCCGCGTGCGGTACCGGATGATGGGCAGCGCTTCCTTGGTCAGGCTGGTGAACACCAGTTCGCCCATTTCGCCGTCAGCCACAGGCTCACCTGTTTCAGGATGGACGATCTCGGGGTAAAAATGGTCCTCCCAGATCGTTGGCCCGTCTTTGGTCTCGACACACTCACTGGCAACCCCGGGGCCAATCACCTCGCTCAAACCATAGATATCGACCGCGTCAATCCCCATGCGTTGTTCGAGGGCCCGACGCATATCGTTCGTCCAGGGTTCGGCGCCAAAGATGCCAACGCGTAGAGACGACTGCGCCGGGTCCAGCCCCTGCCGCTCAAACTCGTCGGCAATCGCCAGCATATAGCTGGGTGTCACCATGATGATGTCGGGTCTGAAGTCGGCAATCAGTTGCACCTGCCGCTCGGTCTGTCCGCCACCAAATGGCACCACGGTCAGGCCCAGTTTTTCTGCTCCATAATGCGCGCCCAGCCCCCCGGTGAACAAGCCGTAGCCGTAGCTCACGTGAACCAGATCGCCAGGGCGGGCGCCGCCTGCGCGGATGCTCCTTGCCACGCAATCAGCCCACATGGCCACGTCGTTCTTCGTATAGCCAACGACGGTGGGTTTGCCGGTGGTGCCGCTGGAAGCATGAATCCGCACGCACTGCTCGCGCGGCACGGCAAACAAGCCAAACGGGTAGCCGTCGCGCAGGTCTTTTTTGGTGGTGAACGGGAATTTCGCCAGATCGCCCAACGCCTGGCAATCATCCGGATGCACGCCCGCGGCTTCAAACTTGGCACGGTATGCGGGAGAGTTGCTGTAAGCGTGCTGCAACGTAGCCTTCAGGCGCTTGAGTTGCAGCGCACGCAGTTCATCAACGCCTGCTTTTTCAATGGGGTCCAGCGCAAAGCCTGTCATGCCATCTCCACAAAATGATCAAACGGGAACAACCGTACCCTGAATATGTGCGCTCTTGCCACGAAACATCGCAATCACCTCATGGCGCTGATTCGTCACCTTCATGTCGTAGATGCCATGGCGACCCTGCAGAGTCTGCTCAATCCCTTCACAGGTCAGCACATCACCCAAATGCGCGGGCTTGAGAAATTCAATGCTGCAACCGGCGGCCACGGCCACCTTGTTGTGGCTGTTGCAG
>JAABRC010000176.1 GCA_011391115.1 Candidatus Egaibacter danicus
GCCACATGAAGGTGGAAAAATGCTGCTCGGGTGTGGCAGAGCCATAGGCCTGCATCATCACATAACCCACGGCGCCGGAAGCCACCACCATGACGGCAGAGATCACCTGGGTCACGATGGAGCCGCCCACCTTGTCGGAAATCCACCCACCCACGGGGCGGATCAGGGCGCCCACAAAGGGGCCGATCCACGCATAGGTGAGCGCCGAGGGGGCGTTGGGGTTCTTGAGCGTGTGCTGCATGACGCCGGCGGCATCAGGCAAGTGGCTGATACCGAAGATCACGGTAATGGACAGGGGTAGCGCCATAGAGAATCCAATGAACGAACCGAAGGTCACGATGTACAGCAGCGTCAGCGACCAAGTGTGCTTGTTCTTGAAAATGGCGTACTGGTTGCCGATATTGGCTTTCATTTCGCCAAACGCAGCGAGCTTCATGACCAACAGCACCGCCACGATGATCAGGGGCAAGGCCACCCACATATTGAGCAGACCCAGCCCGGTAGGCGCCGGCAGATAGAGGTACAGGCCTACCGCACCAACCACGCAGGTGATGCCCCACAGGTACAGAATCTTTGCGAAGGCCGCCAACGTGCCGCCGTAGTTGGGAGACAGTGTCAACAGGTTGTTCATGCCGAACCAGGCTGCAATGACCAGGGGTAACAGGATGGCTGCCCAGATAAAACCCGCGTTCTGGATAAAGGTGGGTGTACCCGCCAGGATCTTGCCCAGAATCCAGCCGCTGTCCTTGAGCAGCACCATGGAGCCACCAGCAGCGCTGCCAAACAGACCGATCGTCATCACCAGCGGAATGAGCACCTGCATGGTGGTCACGCCAAAGTTGCCCAGACCTGCATTGAGGCCCAGTCCGGTGCCCTGCAGGCGCTTGGGAAAGAAGCTGGAGATGTTGGACATGGAGCAGGCAAAGTTGCCGCCGCCGATGCCGCTGAGGAAGGCACAGGCCTGGAACACCCACAGCGGCGTGTTCTTGTCCTGCAACGCAATGCCGGTCCAGATGGCCGGAACCATCAGCAACACGGAGGTCAGAAATATGGTGTTGCGTCCGCCCGAGAGCTTGATGAAGAACGATGCCGGTATGCGCAGCGTGGCTCCCATCAGGCCGGCAATAGCCGTCAGGCCGAACATGTCGGCTGGCTTGAACGGGAAGCCCAGATTCAGCATCTGTACCGTGATGATGCCCCACATACCCCACACGGCAAAACCGACCAGCAGGTTGGGGATGGATATCCACAAGTTGCGGTAAGCCACTTTGCTGCCAGTGGATTCCCAAAAGGCGTTGTCCTCTGGGCGCCAATCGGCGATGTCTGCGCTTGAATAGGTTTTTTCACTCATGATGATGACTCCAGTGTTTGGGCCGGTTTAATTTTGAAGAGAGAAGCTTTTGGCGTTTTTGCCCATCAGTTCGGTGCCCCGGACCTCAGTCCAGTACATCCAGATCAGCGAGACCCAAACCACGCCATACATCAGCATGAACGCGCTCGAACGAATGCCGGTCAGGTCCATCAGTGCGCCGAACATGATGGGCAGTACGAAACCACCCAAGCCACCGGCCAGGCCCACGATGCCGCTGATGGCGCCAATGTTCTGCGAGTAGTCGTCGCTGATGTACTTGAAGACGCTGGCCTTGCCGAATGCCCAGGCAATGCCGAGGATGAACATCAGCGCCGTGAACATGTAAACATTCAGACCAAGATGAAAGGTAGCTGGCCCAGTCACCGTCATGATGGTGAAATCGGTCTGCGGATAAGACAGCAGGAACAGGCAAATCCAGCTCACCCACATCACCCACCAAGTCACGCTGTGGGCCCCAAATTTATCTGACAGCACGCCACCAAAGGCGCGCAACACACCGCCGGGCAGCGAGAAGCAGGCCGCGAGAAGTGCCGCTACCCGAATGTCCAGGCCAAACTCACCCACGTAATACTGCACCATCCACAAGCTCAGCGCCACATAGCCGCCGAACACAATGCTGTAGTACTGACAATACTTGATGACCTTGGGATCCTTCAGCGCCTTGAGCTGGTCGCGGAACGAAACGTTACTGGGCACCAGATGGGCCGGGTCACTGTGGCTGAACAACCAGAAGAGAATCAGCGCGCCCAGCATCACTGCGGCGTAGACCTGCGGCACCATGGCCCAGCCAAAAGCCACCAGCAGAACCGGTGCGACGAATTTGTTCACCGCGGCGCCGGAATTGCCCGCGCCGTAAACACCCATGGCCATGCCCTGGCGGCTCTTGGGGAACCAGCGGGCTACGTAAGGCGTACCGACCGAGAAGGATCCGCCCGCCAGGCCCACAAACAGCCCGATGGTCAGGAAATGCCAGTATTCAGTTGCGTAGCTCATCATCCAGATGGCTGGCACCGTGATTGCCATCAAAACCGCCATCACAATGCGACCGCCGTAGCGGTCGGTCCAGATGCCCAGTGGCACGCGAATGAGGGAGCCGGTCAGCACTGGCGTCGCCGTCAGCAGCCCGAACTGCGTCGCGTTGAGGTTGAGCATCTTCTTGATCGGGATGCCGATGACGCCAAACATCATCCAGACCATGAAACACACTGTGAAAGCCAGCGTGCTGACAATCAGCACCGACCAGGCTTTTCTCGAATTGTTCAGTTCAGAGGCCATATTCATTTCTCCTGAGATATGTCATGACTGTCGGCTCTTATGGGCCGATTGCCTATCCGCCGTTGGAACGTGCAGACGTGCCAAAAAGAACTAGGGCCCCCGGCTTCACCCTAGTTCCAAAGAACTATCCGAGCGGTTGTTCGAGAAAAGCTTGATTTATGTCAAATCATGCCGCGACCAGCGGCATAAACCGCAACCTGAACCCGCGAGGTCAGTTGCAGTTTGCGCAGAATGTGCTGGACATGCACTTTCACCGTGGTTTCCGCGATATCCAGCGCGCGGGCAATCACCTTGTTGCTGTCGCCCCGTGCGATGAACGCCAGAATTTCACGCTCTCGCGCCGAGAGCGTGTCCATGCCGGACTCCGGACTGTTTGCCGGCGCGGGAGCGGGTATGCCACCGTTGGTCGTTACTGGGCCTTTAGCCCGGAATACCGCCACAAACTTGGTCATCATTTCCGGGCTGATGACGGATTCCCCGGCCAGAACCTTGACGATGGCGTCGCAGAGCTGGTCCGACTCCACCGTTTTCAGCAAATAGCCATCTGCTCCAGCCTGCAAGGCAGCTGCCAGATCGTCTTCGTTTTCGCTCACGGTGAGCATCAGGATGCGCACGCCAGGGGCCGCCTCCTTCAGGGCCGCAATACCATCCACGCCACGTACGCCGGGCAGGTGGTTGTCCAGCAAAATCACGTCCGGGCGAGCCCGCTGGGCGCACCGCAATGCCTCTCCCATATCGCCGGCCTCACAGGTCACCTCGAATCGCCCGTCCTGAGATAGCAGGGCGTTCAGGCCACGCCGGAACAGGTTGTGGTCATCTACCAGCAGCAGTTGGATGGGTTTCATCTTGTTATCTTGTTGTGAGCCGAACTCATGGCGCCGTCGTCGTTCCTGCCAGCAACGTGTCTGCTAGTCCGACTGTGGCCACACTGGGCGCAGAAATGGGGTGAGCTGGCAGTATCAGGGTGACGACGGTGCCGGTTCCAACTTCGGAAGCAATGCTCACATCAGCCCCTATGCGTGCGGCCCGCTCCTGCATGATCTTCATGCCCACATGCGATTCACCCTGGCGGGCCTGTGTGACAAACCCGATGCCATTGTCCCGCACCACAAAGCGCCATCTTTCGCCCTTGACAACCTCCAGGCTGACATGGGTGGCGCCGGCGTGTTTGCGCACGTTGGACAAGGCCTCCTGCACCACATGCAGAACCTGCACCTGCACGTCTGCCGGCAGCGGTAGCCCCTCGCCCTTGACCTGCAGCAGCGTAGGCAGCCCTGTCTGGTGTTTGAACTTTTGCAGGGTTTCCTGCAATGCACGCTCGATGTCGTCGGTGTTGGTCCGCGTACGAAAATGAACCAGCAGTTCCCGCACATCGTTGATGCTCTCGCGCAGGCCGGTATCCAGTTCGTCCAGCGCAGTCTGCACCTGTTCAGTTTTTTCTTTTTGCGATGCCGTTCGCAACAGCTGAACCTGTATCTTGAGGAACGCCAGCGACTGGGCAATGGAGTCGTGCAACTCACGCGCCAGCAAGGCACGTTCCTCTCCTACAGCGGCTTCGCGCTCCAGAGCAGCCGCGCGCAGCCCCTCCAGCGCACTGGCCAGATGGCTGGCCAGCGCATCCAGCAACTCAACCTCGTCACTTCTGAGCGTGACTGCGGACCGGAAGAACAGGTCAATTTCACCAATTAACCGCTGCTGCAGCCGGATGGGCACACTCACCAGCGACTCATAGCCCACACGCGTGCAATGGCGCACCGGAGCTTCGTCATGGCTCACGATGGGGATCACCCGGGTTCGCGCGTCCGGTGCCAGGTTCCCGCAAGCGCAGGCCCCGGCCAGCAGGCTGCGCTCCTCATCCACCATGTCCTGCGGAAAGCAGTCGGACGCCAGCATCAGGTAGCGCTGGTTGGCCTCGTCGGACCACCGAACCGCCACAGCGTCGGCTTTCATGACGGTTCGAATCCGCTTGGCAAAGCCTTTGGACAGTTCCTCAATGGTGTTCGCACTGGCCAGAAAGGCGCTCACTTCATAGAGTGACTCGATCTTGGCACGCTGCGTCTCGATGTGCCGGGTCTTGACCTCAACCTGCTCCTCCAGGCTGCCGTACAACGACTGCAGCCGTGTCGCCATGCGGTTAAAGCCGCCGGCCACCTGTCCGAACTCATCGTTCGTGTCCACCTCGATCCGGGTGGAAAAATCTCCCACCTCAACCTTGCGCAATCCCTGCTGCAACCGTGCCAGCGGGTTGATCACGTACTGGTAGCCGGTGTAAATCATCACCACGGCCCCCCC
>JAABRC010000177.1 GCA_011391115.1 Candidatus Egaibacter danicus
TGATCAGTTGCAGGACGATGAACGCAATCGAACCCTTGTAGATTTCAGCGGTCTTGACCGAAGGTATCAACTTGCCGGTGACCCGGTCCTTGTAGTCAAACTTGGCGGCCACACTGCGCAGATAAAACAGCGCAAAGCCGAAAGGCGGCGTGAGGAAGGACGTTTGCAGGTTCATCGCGATGATCACGCCAAACCAGATCATGGCCTGATCCGGCGTCATGCCCGGTACCAGACCTGGCAGGATCTTTTCCGCTACCGGTGCCAGCAGCGGAATGATGATGAAAGCGATCTCGAAGAAGTCGATGAAGCACCCCAGGATGAACACCAGAATGTTCACCACGATCAAAAAGCCCCAGGCACCGCCGGGCATGTCCTTGAACAGATGCTCCACCCAGATGTGGCCGTCAGCGGCATTGAAGGTAAAGCTGAATACCGTGGAGCCAATCAGGATGAACAATACAAATGAAGCCAGCTTGGCCGTGTTTTCAAGAGCCTGTTTGGTCAGGGCCAGGCTCAACCGGCGCTTGCCCATGGCCAGAATCAGGGCGCCTAAAGCGCCCATGGCACCGCCTTCGGTAGGCGTTGCGACACCCAGAAAAATCGTGCCCAGCACCAGAAAGATCAGGATCAGCGGGGGCATCAGCACGAAGGTCACCTGTTCAGCCAGTTTGGACAGCAGGTGCATTTTGGTGACGTGATTGATGATGGCCAGCGCCAGACCGGTCAGCGACGCCAGTGTCATGGACAGGATGACGATTTCATCCCCGGCCGACGGTACGGCGCGTTCCAGCCATCGGGTCATCAGGCCATCGTGAACCTGTGACCAGGAATAGCCAACGGCGGCGCAGATCAGCACCAGCACCAGTAGCGACCGGTGGCCAGATTTGCCGTTGTCTTCCTTGTACAAAAGGGCTTCAGGCGGCAACGCCGGTACCATGGCCGGCTTGAAGATGGCCACGGCCACGATGAACAGCACGTACAGGCCCACCAGCAGCAAGCCGGGAACCAGGGCGCCGGAGTACATGTCGCCCACCGAGCGGCCCAACTGGTCTGCCAGCACGATCAACACCAGCGATGGCGGAATGGCCTGCGCCAGCGTGCCCGAGGCGGTGATGGTGCCGGTGGCAATGGTTCGGCTGTAGCCGTAGCGCAGCATCACGGGCAGCGAGATCAGCCCCATGGAAATCACCGCAGCAGCCACCACGCCGGTGGTAGCGGCCAGCAGCGCACCCACCAGAATCACGGCAATGGCCACACCACCACGCACGGGGCCAAACACCTGGCCCACGGTTTCCAGCAGATCTTCCGCCATGCCGGATCGCTCCAGAATGATGCCCATAAAGGTGAAGAAGGGAATGGCCAGCAGCGTGTCGTTCTGCATGATGCCGAAGATGCGCAGCGGCAGCGCCTGAAACATGGCGGAAGGGAAGATGCCGGCTTCGATACCAATGAAACCAAAAGCCAGGCCAGTGGCAGCCAGGCCAAAAGCCACCGGAAAACCGGTCATCAGCAGGGCAAACAGCCCCAAAAACATCAGGGGCACAAATTGTTGTGCCAGAAAAGTGGTTTGCATTTATTTTTCTCCAGCCAGCAGGCGTGCGGTTTGCGCTTCGAGTTCTTCGAGCTTCTTCTGGTCATCCGATTTGGATTCTTCGCTGCTCAGCACATCCGGGCCATTGCCGGTGAGGAATGCAATGCGCTTGATCAGCTCGGATACTGCCTGCATCATCAGCAAGGCAAATCCCAATGGAATCATGGCGTAGGCGGGCCAGCGAATCAGACCGCCTGCGTTTTGCGACATTTCACCACTGGCCAGCGCCTGGGTGAAGAAGGGCCAGCCCAAGGCGATGGTGATCACACAGAAGGGAATCAGTACCAGCACAATACCCAGCACGTCAATCCAGTTGCGGGCGCGGTGGCTCAACTTGGAAGAGATGAAGTCGATGCGCACGTGAGAGTTTTTCAGGAAACCATAACCTGCGCCCAACATGAAAACGGCGGCAAACAGATACCACTGAATCTCCAGCAAACCGTTGGAGCTGCTATTGAAGAACTTTCGCACCAGCGCATTGCCAGCGCTGATCAGCGTGGTGGCCAGAATCAGCCACATGGTGAATTTGCCAACCCCGGTACTGATTTTGTCAATCAGCCGGGATAGCGATAGCAGAGGGGTCATGTTGTCTCCAGAGAATTGAACCGATAGCGGGTTGAACCGATACCAACCGATACCTATAGCGACTGAGGTTAACGTGTTGCGGCTGAGAAATACCTGACGGCAGTGCGTTTTATCCTAGGGTAAATACCAGTGCCATTTATTTTCGCGCAAGCCAGGCGGCGCGGTGTGGGTGAAAATACGGATGTCAAGCATCATGCACAAGACCATTACCCCGTCGGTTGACTCACCCGCCCTGCGACATGCCAGCGGCGAGTTGTTGTCGCTGGCGCTGATGGACGCGCGCAATCACACGCTGTACTTAATGTCCCAGTACGAGCAGGCGCTGGGTACGAAGCAGTTTCAGGTGCCATTTGTCCCGGAGCTCAACCCACCGTTGTGGGAGCTGGGGCACATCGGCTGGTTTCAGGAATGGTGGATTGCCCGCAACATGCAGCGCCATCGTGGTGCAGGGTGTGATCCCTTCGCCACCCGGCTGGCGTCGATTGAACCCCAGGCGGACAGCTGGTGGGATTCGTCCCAAGTGGCGCACGACACCCGCTGGGGTTTGGCACTGCCGGGGCTGGGTGACGTCAAGTCCTATTTGCTGGACACGCTGGAAACCAGCCTGGAACTGCTGGAAAAAGCCCCTGACGATGATGACGCACTGTATTTTTTCCGTCTGGCGCTGTTCCATGAAGACATGCACGGTGAAGCCCTCATTTACATGGCCCAGACGCTGGGTTTGCCGCTGAGCCTGAGCGTGCCGGGCCCCCTGGCGGTGCGTGAGCCTTTGCTGGTTGCTGCCACGCGCTGGCAGTTGGGAACCCCCGGCGGCAGCGGATTTTCATTTGACAACGAACGCCAGGCGCACGAGGTGCAGGTACCGGAGTTTGAAATTGACGCGCAGGTGGTGACCTGGGCGCAGTTTGTCGAGTTTGTGGACGACGGTGGTTATGACCGGCCCGAGCTGTGGCAGCCACAGGGCTGGCAGTGGCTGCAGAAAGAGGGCCGCCGCGCGCCGCGTTATGTGGACCAGATCGGTGTGGCCAGTGGAGCGGTGATGCAAACCCGTTTTGGCACGCCCCGGCGCATGCTGGGCGGGCAACCTGCCATGCATGTGACCTGGTGGGAGGCGGATGCCTGGTGTCGCTGGGCGGGGCGACGGCTGCCGTCTGAAGTGGAGTGGGAAGTCGCCACCCACAGCGCCGAGCGGCGGGGCTTTCGCTGGGGAGATGTGTGGGAGTGGACTGGCACCACATTTCGGGCCTACCCCGGATTTTCGGCAGACCCGTACCGCGACTATTCCGAGCCGTGGTTTGGCACACACAAGGTCTTGCGCGGCGCATCGTTTGCCACGCGTGCGCGGATGAAGACACCCAAGTACCGCAACTTCCACCTGCCCGAACGGGACGATATTTTTGTAGGGTTTCGGTCCTGCACGCTATAAAAAAAGTAGCTATTCATGCATATTGGATAAGGGCCAATGGCCTTTTTGACCCTTCTTTTTCCTGAAATCCCACCAGGGCAGCACTTCCCTCATGGACTGTATTTCACCACTGTGCGAGGGGGTGTAACCTGCGGTTGCGGCCAGTTGCGCCTGCCAGCGCGGGCTCTTCAGCACGGCCAACAAGGCCACGATGGCGGGCTCTTCCAGCGCGGACTTGAGGCACACGAGGTGGTAGTTTTCCTGCACCAGCGGCACGAAATCAAGCCCCTTGCCGCGTGCAGCCAATTCGATCCCAAGGCCCACATCCGCGGCGCCAGAGGCTATCGCCTGCGCCACCGCGGTGTGGGCGGGCTCTGTGTGTTCATAACCGTTGACATCAGATGCCTGCAGGCCATTTTGTGCCAGCAGTTCATCCAGCACCACGCGGGTGCCTGTGCCCAAGGCACGGTTGACGAAACGTGCGGACGTTCGTTTCAGGTCTGACAGCGCGTGCAGGCCCAGTGGATTGCCGGGCGCGACCATCAGGCCCTGCGTACGCCGGGCAAAACCAATGATCTTGTGAAGGCCGGGTTGCAGCAGCGGCTTGTAGACCCGCTCGGCCAGTGACCCCGGTGCAGGGTGCTGCAGCGTGTGAAAGCCAGCCATCACGCAGCGTCCTTCGTTCAGACCCCGGATCGCATCCACGCTGCCGCAAAACCGGATATCCAGATGCAGCTGCGCGTCGCCCGGGCCAGCCGGGTGATCAGGATCAACCGCCAAGGCGTATTCGCGCAGTGCGGCCAGCGCGTCGTCATGGCTGGCGTATAGCGTGACCACATGCGCGTTGTCGTCAAACGCCACGGCGAAGGCGCGCTCCAGATCACTGCGCAGTGACTCGATTTGCGGGGCCAGCCGCGCTTGTGCCTGGCGCTCGGCCCACATCAGCTTGGCACCAAATTCGGTCAGTCGGGCAGATTGGCCCTTTTCCCAGATGATCAGTTCATTGCCCAGCTCGCTTTCCCAGCGTTTGAGTTCACCCCACACGTGACGGTACGACAGACCCAGCGCACGGGCACCGGCGGAGATGGAGCCCTCGCCAGATACCGCCTGCAGCAGGTCAATCAAGGGGTTGCGAATCAGGGCGGGGCTGCTGTCGCGGCCAAGGGTGTAGTGAAACTGGAGCCTATGCACGGCGCTTCATATCGCAGGTGATTGATGGAGCGTCTACGATACCTGAAGTTATGTCTACGTTTACCGAAAGCGCGGCTACAGCGCTGCAACTGATCGCGTCATTCGATCCCGTCTTGCTGTCCATCGTGGGCCGCTCCATGGCTGTGAGTGCTACC
>JAABRC010000178.1 GCA_011391115.1 Candidatus Egaibacter danicus
CAGTCCAATTCGAAATAACTGAGTCGACACGGGAAGCGGTAAGCGCCTGGATCAAAGAGGCCAAACTGAAATCTGAATACTTCCTCTTTCCAAGTCGAATCCATGCCTCTCCGCATTTGGGAACCCGTCAGTACGCACGCATCGTGGACAGTTGGGTGCAACAAATTGGCCTCGACCCAGCCTCCTACGGCACGCATTCCATGCGGCGGACCAAGGCATCGCTCATCTACCGGCGAACCAAAAATCTCCGGGCTGTGCAACTTTTACTTGGTCACGCCAAAATTGAAAGCACAGTGCGTTACCTGGGCATTGACGTTGATGACGCGCTGGAGATGGCAGAGGACACTGAGGCTTGACGCAACCGGGGACCACACAATTGGCGTGAAATATGGCGGTTCGGCTCAGCAAGCTTTGGAGCTTCGGGCACGCGCCTGATTTGATCGTCTTGATGCTGTTTACCCGCAACCGCTGAGCGTCAGCTTTGGAGCAGCCAGTTCGAGGTGTGAAATCGCCGTGGATGAGGGTCCGCTGCCACTCAAGATTTCACACCGTCGGACCTTTTAAGACCCGTTGGAGCCGCTCACCACTGGCGGCTATCTGGCGGTTCAGTTCGACCCCAATCAGAAGCCGTTCGTGGCATTCGGCATAGTGCCCGAACCGGTCAGCTGCCGGTAGGGCAAGCGGCCACTCATTTTTGCCCAGCGAATTGAAAAGCCGATATTCCCAAAAGTCCCGTCAACTGGGGTTGCTGTTCGTGTGGCCTTTTTGTGTATCAACGTGGTTTGGGCGCCGATATAGATTTGACTAAGTGGTCCCTTGACGTGCGGCTACTTCAGTTCCGTTTGGCTCGCTTGCAGTCGCATGATGTCATGCGTCAATCGGATATGGGCTTCAAGCGCCAATGCAGCCCGAGCCTCTTGCCGCCCCATGGCGGCGCGGTAAATGGTCTCGTGTTCCTGGTGTACGTTGCGTCTACTGGCATTGGCGGCAGTGATGCGCCAAGTAATGTTGCGGTATCGTTCGGCATGGCGATACAGGATGGACAGGAGGTACTTGCTCCAGCTTGAAGCAAAGCCCGCAATCAGTGCTTCATGAAAGGCTTTGTTGCGTCGCTCCCAGAGGGGAGAGACAGACTCTGCAAGATCCACTTCGGTTTCTGTCAGAAGATCGTAGCTTTGCAACAGTTTAGCTTCCCACTGTGCATCGCCGTGTCGGATGGACTGGCGCAAGGCCTCGGTCTCTAACATGACCCGAGTGTTTGTCACGTCTTCCAGATCCGCCAGCGAGATCGGTGCCACCCGAAAACCGCGCTGACCTTCAGAGGTGACCAAGGCGTCAGACACCAGTAGCGACAATGCTTCGCGCAGCGTGCCCGCGCCCACCTCGTACTGGTCCTTCAGGTGCTCTACGCGCAGACGCTCGCCTGGCACCAGCTTGCCACAGACCACGTCATGGCGCAGGCCGAGGTAGGCGCGCTCCACCAAGGTGCGCGGCGCCTGGGGCTCGGTCTCGGAGTGGGTGGCCGCAGGGCCTTTCAAGATTGTCATCTTGCTATTCCTGAATAGGTTTGTTGTCAACTGAGGGTGCGTCGGCGTCATTGGTGTTGCGGCGTTTTTGCCGGTAAGCGAGCTGCGGTCGAGTCAGGCCCAGCAGGCGTGCCGCTTCCGATAGGTTGCCACGGGCGCGTGCCACCGCGTGGTCCAGCACACGTGCCTCGATCTCCTCGAGCGAGCTGCCACTGTTCAAAATGCGTGCGCTCAGTTCGTCATCCTGTGCGCTGGGCATCTGGACGAGCTGTCCATGCACGTCCAGGCCAGTATGTACGGCATCGGGTTGGTTCGGGAAGAGGTGCTCCACTTCAACCATGCCGGCTTGGCTGGCAAGGATCACACCACGCTCCACTAGATTTTCCAGTTCGCGGACATTGCCTGGCCAGTAATGTTGCCGTAGCGCTTGCAGCGCGCGCTCTTCGAAACCCAGTACGCGCTTGCTGTGCAGTGCACAAAATCGGGCGAGTATTCCCTGGGCCAGGGGCTCAATGTCGGCTTTGCGCTCGCGCAGCGGTGGAATGCAAATGGGATAAACATTGAGACGGTACAACAAGTCAGCCCGGAAACGCCCGGACAGTACTGCCTTTTCCAGATCCAAGTTGGTGGCTGCCACCAGGCGCACATTAACCTTGCGAGTGGACTCGCTACCAACTCGCTCAATCTCACCTTCCTGGAGGACACGCAGCAGCTTGGTCTGGGCTGCCATAGGCATTTCGCCCACCTCGTCAAGCAGCAGGGTGCCGCCGTCAGCGCGTTCGAAGCGGCCCGCACGCGCGGCGTGGGCGCCGGTATAAGCTCCCTTTTCGACACCAAACAGTTCGGCTTCGATCAGTTCAGGGGGCAAGGCGGCGCAGTTGACCGCGACAAACGGTTTGTCAGCCCGGTTGGATAATTCATGCAGTGCGCGCGCAAAGCGCTCCTTGCCCACGCCGGTTTCACCTGTTAACAACACCGTGGCCTGCGTTGGCGCCACCTTTTCCATCAGGGTGTAGGCCTTGCGGAAAGCGGGGGAGTTGCCAATTAGTTGGCCACCCAGACTGACTGGCGCCAGGGTCGATTTCAGGGCTTCCACCTGCGATTGCAGGGCCTCCATTTTTTCCATCAAGGAGTCATCGGTGAAATAAACGCGATGAGCCTCCCCATCAGGCCATTCTTCGATCGGGCGACCGATGATCTGGCAATGGTCCGCACCACAGCCTGCGCAGAGGGTTTCTTTGAAGAGAATCAAGCGCCCCATGAACGCACTGGTGTAGCCGCTGGCATAGCCCAGAAGGGTCCAGCAGGCCGGATCTTTGTCCAATCCAAATTTCTGCTGGTGTGCGAAGGCCTCCCAGGAGTGCTCCCAACTGAACTCGCCGTAAAACTGGCCTGCTTGGATATCGAAGCTGAGCTTGATGGGTGTGACATGGGCAGCCCCTTCAAGCATGAATAGTTGCGGGCCGACTAAAAAAGTGTCTAGGGAGACTTCACCCGGTCGAGTTTTTCTGGCGTATTCGGCGTCGGCCACACCGGAGGCGTAACCCATGCGCGTCAGGATGCGCCGTGCATGTTCGGGTCCTACTGATGTCATCAGATCTTGGCGCAATTCTGCCAGCGCCATGGTGTGCATCAGCACCATGCGCCGGTCGCCCAACCAGATTGCGCCGCTGTCTGGCTCAAAGCGTAACAGGCGTCGCAAATCGTCGTTTGGGGGATATTTCAGGCTCATAAGCAGATCACTCCATGGTCAGTGAAAAACAATTATCTCGATATATTTGTGTCAGCGCAAATGTTTTGAGATTTCCTGATCATCTCTTTCAATTTCATCATTTGGTAAATTTTAGCGGTTTGACTTTCATCAAATACGCAAACTCCAGGGAATTTATGGACTTATTGGTTTAGGGGTAAACCCTATTGCGTACCAAGTCTTCCCCGACTCCTTGAAAAAAATAGAGTGATTTCTAGTGGTTAACCCTTGAAATATCGAGATTTATGACATCGCAGATTTTTTTGGCAAGGTCCTTGCGAAGTCATGACGGTAATGCCCGCCACCACATGACCCGGTCAGTGCGAAAGACTTGGGGAGACAAAATTTTTGTTGTTGTATTTGTCAAGGCAATTCCGCCACATTTTAAATAGAGGAGACTTGAGATGGCTTTACTGAATCGAATGGACTGGTATGACATCGCCAGGACGACCAATTGGTCGCCGAAATATGTCACAGAGCTTGAGCTATTTCCGATGGAAATGGCCGGTGACTACGGCCTGCCGCAAGAAGCGTGGGAAAAGTACGATGAGCCCTACAAGCAAACATATCCTGAATACGTGAAGGTTCAGCGCGAGAAGGACGCTGGTGCCTACTCTGTCAAGGCAGCTCTGGAGCGGTCCAAGATTTTTGAAAACTCCGACCCGGGTTGGAAGTCGGTGATCAAGTCACATTATGGGGCACTCGCGAGACTTGAATATGCTGCGGCCAGTGCCGAAGCGAGGATGATGCGTTTCTCCAAGGCGCCTGGTATGCGCAACATGGCGACCCTTGGCTGTCTGGACGAAATGCGCCATGGACAGATCCAACTCTATTTTCCGCACGAGCATGTCTCAAAGGATCGTCAAATGGATTGGGCGCACAAAGCCATTGACACCAATCAGTGGGCAATGATTGCCGCGCGTCATTTCTTTGATGACATCATGATGACCCGCGATGCAATCAGCGTGTCCATCATGCTCACCTTCAGCTTTGAAACTGGCTTTACCAACATGCAGTTTCTTGGATTGGCGGCGGACGCTGCTGAAGCCGGGGACCATACATTTGCCAGCCTGATCTCGAGCATACAGACGGACGAATCTCGCCACGCCCAGATAGGTGGTCCGGCGCTGCAGGTGCTGATTGAAAATGGCAAGAAAGCGGAAGCCCAGAAGAAGGTGGACATCGCCTTCTGGCGTGCTTGGAAGCTATTTTCTGTTTTGACCGGCCCGGTGATGGACTACTACACACCCCTCGAACATCGTAAACAGTCGTTCAAGGAGTTCATGGAGGAGTTCATTGTTGCCCAGTTTGAGCGGGCTTTGACCGACCTTGGTCTTGACTTGCCATGGTATTGGGACCACTTTCTCGAAGAACTGAGTGAGCAACACCACGGCATGCATCTCGGTTCCTATTTCTGGCGGCCCACCATGTTCTGGAATCCGGCAGCGGGAGTGGCCCCGGCCGAACGCGACTGGCTCGAAGAAAAGTACCCTGGCTGGAATGACACCTGGGGCCAGTGTTGGGATGTGATCATCGACAACGTTGTCGACGGCAATATGGCCATGACCTATCCCGAAACACTGCCGATG
Source organism: Candidatus Egaibacter danicus (assembly GCA_011391115.1). Next base: position 4,866 of record JAABRC010000178.1, read on the forward strand.
GTGTGCAATATGTGCAACCTGCCGATCAACTACACGCCGGGGAAAAA
>JAABRC010000179.1 GCA_011391115.1 Candidatus Egaibacter danicus
CCAAAGACAACTTGATCGGCGGTTTTGCGCTGCGCATCGACAGCAACCGCAAGTTGCTGGACAACGTGGCCAACATCGCCTGGAACGGCCTGGCACTGGACTACCTGGATACCTGGACACAGCAGGTGGAAAAAATCACCATCGCGGATATCCGCGCAGCCTTTTCCCGCAAGTTGCAGCCGGTCCGCATGGTGACCGTGGTGGTGGGCGGCGCGCCCTGATAGAACCCCGCGAAACCCCGCCTGGCGAAATCAGCGGATGATGGCCACCAGTACGCTGCAGGGGGCGTGTTCAATCAGCACTTTGGAAATGGAGCCACGCCACCAGCGGGCGGCCCAGCTGTCCAGATGCCGGTGGCCCACCACGATCAGGTCTGCCGATATCAGGCGTGCATGTTTGGTGATCTCGTCCACGATTTCCCCCACCAGCACCGTGCCCGTGGCCTTGTGACCAGCGGCTTGCATTCGTTGCAGGCCATCATCAAGCACGTCCTGCAGCGCTGCCTTTTCCTGCTCCATCAATTGGGGGTCGTACACACCACCACCCATGCCCATCAAGTCCATGTGCAGTGGCATGACCGCCACCAGCGTCAATTCGGACTGGCTCCACTGCGCCAGGTCCTGACAGTCCAGCAAAGCTTTTTGCCCACTTTCTGAACCATCGTATGCCAGCAAAATTCGCTTGTACATGATGTACTCCTGTTGGATTGGATTTTCAGGAAAATTCAATTCAAGCATAGGCCTTCAGCGCGCCGGACGCAAATGAAACATGCTGCAACGGGAGTAGCATTCGATTTCAAGCCAGAAAGACGGTCTCATGAGCCAGACACCCCTCACCCACGACACGCCCTACACACTCTTTTATGTTCCCGACAGCGCCAATCTGGTCGTGCGCATCGCTCTGGAGGAGTTGGGGGCGTCTTTTGCTGCCCTGCTGGTGGAAGGTTCCGGCGCGACCAATCGCAGCGCAGCGTTTCTCGCCCTCAACCCACAAGGGCTGGTACCGGTTCTCATTGACCCGCAGCAGGATGAACCCTTGTTCGAAACCGCCGCCATCCTGCTGCACCTGGGTGAACGGCACAACGTGCTGCAGCCTGTTGATGCGCGCTCCCGGGGGCGTTACCTGAAATGGCTGTTCTTCCTGTCCAACACCTTGCATGCCGATTTGCGGGGCCTGTTCTACAGCGATCGCTATGTGTCGGACGCTGGCGCCATTCCGGCTCTGCGGCAAGGGCTTCGCGCCCGTGTGACGAAGCATTTTGCGCTGCTGGACGCGGAGATGGCGCTTCACGGGGGCCCCTGGCTGCTGGGTGAGACCCTCACCAGCTGCGATATCTATCTGGCCGTTTGTGCGCGCTGGGCGCAGCTGTATCCGCGGGGTGATGGACTGGCACCTGAAGCCATTTTGAACTTGAGCCATGTTCGCCGTTTGCTGGAAACCCTGGAGCAGCGTCCATCGGTTCTGCGGGCTTGTGAGCAGGAAGGAATTGCGGGGCGGGCATTTACAGCGCCGCAATTCCCGGTACGCTAGGCACCATGAAACCAAAAAACAAGTCAATAACCGATAAAAGTGCCAAACGCAAACCTGTGGTCAAGCGCCCGGCCAAAGCATTGGCCAACGAAGTCCGCATCATCGGCGGCCAGTGGAAACGCACCAAGTTGCCCGTAGCGAACAAGCCTGGCCTGCGGCCCACGCCCGACCGCGTACGTGAGACGCTCTTCAACTGGCTGGGGCAGGACCTGACGGGTTGGCGCTGCCTGGATGCCTTTGCCGGTACCGGTGCACTGGGTTTTGAGGCTGCGTCGCGCGGGGCTACCGATGTGCAGGTGGTGGAGCATGACGCAGTTCTGGTGGCGCAACTCAAAACGATTCAGACCAGGCTGGAGGCCAACGCAGTCAATGTGCAGCGCGGTGATGGGGTGGCCACGCTCAAGCACGCATCACCCGCCAGCCTGGACCTGGTGTTTCTGGACCCGCCATTTGATGGCGGCCTGTTTGATTCGGCGCTGCAGGCGGCAGGGCGTGCCGTCAAGCCCGGCGGGTTTGTGTACCTCGAAGCGCCGACGGCCTGGGCAGACGAGGCGCTGCAGCCATTTGGGCTCAAATCACTTCGGCATTTGAAGGCGGGTGCTGTCCATGCCCACCTGCTGGCCCCGCTATCGGCGCCATCTGATTCAGGCACTGCATAATGCGGCGCATCAGCAGGCCATTGTGCCGACGTAGAAGGAGTACAACATGTCCAATAAAGTGATCGCCGTCTACCCGGGAACCTTTGATCCCATGACGCTGGGTCATGAAGATGTGGTGAGGCGTGCCGCGCAATTGTTTGACCGCGTGATCGTGGCCGTGGCGGCCGGACATCACAAGAAAACCATGTTCACGCTAGCCGAGCGGGTGGACATGGCCCGCGAAGTGGTGAAGTCTTACCCTCATGTAACTGTTGAGAGTTTTGATGGACTGATGCGCGATTTCGTTGTTGCTCGGGGGGCCAAGGCCATGGTGCGGGGCCTGCGCGCCGTGACCGACTTTGACTACGAGTTCCAGCTGGCCGGGATGAACCGCTCGCTGATGCCGGATGTTGAAACCGTGTTTCTGACACCCAGCGATAAATACCAGTTCATCTCCAGCACGTTTGTGCGCGAAATTGCCCTGCTGGGCGGCGAGGTGGACAAGTTTGTGGAACCCATGGTTTTGAAGCGCATCATGGACAAGGTGCACCGCCAGAAATAAGGGAAATATCATGAAATTACTGTTGCCGGTTGATGGGTCCGACGTTTCGCTGGAAGCGGTCCGCTTTGCCATTCGCCTGGCACGCTCGGGGCTGGAGACCAGCGTTGTGCTCGCCAACGTGCAGGAGCCGGCCACGCTGTATGAGCTGGTGGTGGCGCATGACCCCCAGGTGCTGGAGCAGGTCAGCGCGGCCGCCGGGGCTCACACGCTGCTACCCGCCGAGGCGCTGCTGAAGGAGGCCAATATCCCATACCAGTGTGAGGTGTCGTCTGGAGACCCGGCGCACACCATCATCGACATTCTGGAGCGCTTTGAATGTGATGTGGTGGTGATGGGGGCGAGTGGCATGAGTACCTTGCGAAGCGCGTTGCTGGGATCGGTGTCGAACGAGGTGTTGCATGCCTCCGGGGTGCCGGTCATCATTGTCAAGGCTGAAGCAGAGGCCGAGGCATGAGCGTCACGGGATGACCGAACTGATACTGGTTCGCCACGGAGAAACTGACTGGAATCGCGAGCTGCGTTTTCAGGGACAGTCTGACGTCCCTTTGAATGCCGTGGGCCATGAGCAGGCTCGCCGCGTGGGTCTTTGCCTGGCGGGTGAAACAGTTCATCAGCTGGTGTGCAGCGATTTGACGCGAACCCGGCAAACGGCAATGCCTGCCGGGCAGCAGCTCAAGTTGAACAGCCTGCCCGACGCGGCGCTGCGTGAGCAGAATTTTGGCGTGGTGGACGGTTTGCGTCTGGAAGACATCAAATCGCAGTTTCCGGATGCCTTGCAGCAATGGGTGAAGTTTCAGGCTGACTATGCATTCAGTGGAGGCGAGAGTACGCGCCAGTTTCATGCGCGGGTGATGCAGGCTCTGCAACGACTGGCGGCAGCTCACCCCGAGCAGACCCTGTTGGTGATTACCCATGGTGGTGTGCTGGACATGGTGTACCGCACGGCGCGTGCGCTGCCACTGTCCGGGCCGCGCCAGACCGAGATTCCCAACGGTGGTATTAACCGGGTCCGCCTGTCGGGTAGCGCAGTCCACATATTGAGCTGGGCGGAAACCCGGCACCTGGCAGATATGCCACCGCAGCCTGTTTACGACCAGACCCGTCTGGCCAAGCCACAAACCTGACGGGGGTGTTTGAGGCTTGTGGGGCGTCTCAGACGGGCGGCTGCGGCCACGGCCGCTGGGGGTCGCGAATCAGCTCAAATGCACGGGCTACCTGCAACACGCCCAGGTCATCAAAGCGCTGTCCGGCGATCTGCAGGCCGATGGGTAAGCCGTCCAGCGTGTAGCCACAGTTGATGGAGGCGGCCGGTTGCTCCGACATGTTGTAGGGCACCGTAAACCCAATGTGCTCCAATCCATGCAAAGGGTCATTTGTCGGCGAGGGTAACTCCGCCGCAAACGCGGGCATGGGGGCGGTGGGCGAGATGATGTAGTCAAACGAACGACAGGCGTTGACGCTGGCGAGCCGCGTGGCATGGGACTGGCTGGCTGAAAAATAAACCTGTTCCCCGGTAAATTCGGCCGCGCTGTCCGCCCATTGCAGGATGTAGGGCAGCACTCTGGCTTTTCTGTCGGGTGGCAAGGCAGCCAGATCCAGGTGGGAGCGCATGCGCCAAAAATGGTCCAGTCCTTCCAGCATGGTCTGGGTCATGAACGGCTTCATCGATTCCACCGTGGCGCCGGCCTGTTCGAACAATTGTGCGGCGCGCAGGACAGCATTCTGCACCTCGGGCTCCACAGGCAGGCCACAGCCCGCTTCCATCAGCAAACCAATCTTGAGACCCTTCAGAAACCCCGCGCCCTGATCAAACTGGTCCCACGTGATGGGCTGAAACGGCAGGCTCATGCTGTCACGTGCATCGGGCTTTGACAGCACCTGCATCATCAGCGCAGAGTCGGCCACCCGCCGGGTCATGGGGCCTGCGGCGCGGCCAGTGTAAGGTGGGTCGATGGGAACGCGGCCCAGGCTGGGTTTGAGACTGAAGATGCCGCACCAGCCCGCAGGCAGCCGCAACGAGCCACCGATATCCGTGCCGATGTGCAGCGGGCCATATCCAGCCGCAGCGGCTGCACCCGCCCCGGCACTGGAGCCGCCGGGGGTTTTGCTCAAGTCCCAGGGATTGCGTGCCAGTGAGTGAAAGGTGGACA
>JAABRC010000180.1 GCA_011391115.1 Candidatus Egaibacter danicus
CAGCTATGAATTTAATAGTACTGCGCAGTTGGCAATGACCCGGTCTGGCGAGCAACTGGCAATGGGCTGGCCCATGTTGTAGCCATAGGGCAAGGCCCAGACTGCGACGCCTGCTGCACGGGCGGTAGCCACATCAATACTGGAGTCACCCACGAACAGAGCACGATCACGCTCAACGCCAAACTGCGCCAGGCAGGCGTCAATGCCCGCAGGGTCAGGCTTTTTGTGGGGTAACGTGTCGCCACTGACCACCTTGTCCAGCATCGGCGTAAGCTGATGCGCCTCCAGCACCGTGTCGGTGTAACGGCCCTCTTTGTTCGTCACAACCGCCAGTTTGACGCCCCGGGCGCGCAACTCGGTCAGCGTCTCCCGCACCGTGGGGTACAACTGGCTGCGGGTGCCGCACCGGCGCTGGTAATGGGTGACAAACTGGGCCGCGATGGGCTCAAAATCTGCACTGGCGCGGACGGCGTTTGCGCTGCAGCCGTCATTGAAGGCCAGCGCCTGGATGAGCAGCTCGCGCGTGCCATGGCCAATCCAATCGTTCACTTGCTGCTGCGTCACCTCAGCCCGCCCCACAGCTCGCAAGGTGTCGTTGACAGCATCCATGATTTCGGGCGCGGTCTCAATCAGCGTGCCATCCAGATCAAACATCACCAGATCAAATCGGTTCATGATGGTTAGGCTCTTCTCAGTTGACGGACATGATGATTTGATCCGGCAAGGGCACCGCGTTGCGGTGTGCTGCACGGTGCACCAATGTGCGTACGGCCTCCACCACCCGCTGGGCGGTAATGCCAAAGTGCTCGTACAGTTCGGCCGCCGGTGCCGATTCGCCAAACGTGGGCATGCCAATGACGATGCCCGTGCGCCCCACATACTTGCGCCAGAAGTCCGGGTGTGCCGCCTCAATGGCCACAGTGGGCAGTGCCAGCGGCAGCACCAACTCCTGGTACGCATCGCTCTGGCGGTCAAACACATTGGTGCAAGGCATCGACACCACACGTACTGCAATGCCTTCGTTGGCCAGCAAAGCCTGGGCGATGATGGCCAGCTCCAGCTCGGAACCCGTGGACACGATCACGGCACGCGCATCGGCTGCCTCTGCCAGGACGTAACCGCCACGGCGGACTTTTTCAGCCATGCTGGTTGCGGTGTCAACCCCACCCGTGAGGCGCGGCAAATTCTGACGCGAAAGGCACAGGGCGCTCGGGCCGTCACGGCGCTCAATGGCACTGGCCCACGCTACCGCTGTTTCCAGCCCATCGGCAGGGCGCCACACGTCCAGGCCCGGGATGATGCGCAGCGAGGGAATGTGCTCCACACTTTGGTGCGTCGGGCCGTCTTCGCCCAGGCCAATGCTGTCGTGGGTGAAGACATGAATCACCCGCTGCTTCATCAACGCGGCCATACGGATGGCATTGCGGCTGTAGTCGCTAAAGGTCAGGAAGGTGCCGCCATACGGGATGTAACCACCATGCAGGGCCATACCGTTCATGATGGCGGCCATACCAAACTCGCGCACGCCGTAACTCAAGTGATTACCAGCGTGGTCACGCCCGGCTTTCACGCAACCCTTGAAGTTGGTGAGGTTGGAGCCCGTCAGGTCGGCGCTGCCGCCAAAGAACTCCGGCAGCAAGGGCGCCAAACCGTCCAGCGCGTTCTGGCTGGCTTTGCGGGTGGCATGGGGCTTGTCGTTGGCGGCAATGGCGGCCAGCACCTGCGGCAACTGGTCGGCAAACGCCGGCAGCAAGTCACCTGCCATGCGCCGCTCCAGTTCGGCGGCCTGCGTCGGAAACTGCGCCCGGTACGCTTCAAATCGCAAGCGCCATGCCTGCTCGGCGGCTTCGCCGCGCGCCACGGCGTTCCACGCTGCGGCAATCTCAGCGGGCACCTCAAAGGGCGCGCTGTCCCAGCCCATGGCAAGGCGGGTTGCCGCCACTTCGGCCGCACCCAGCGCAGCGCCATGCACATCGTGCGTTCCGGCCTTGTTGGGTGAGCCCATGCCAATGACGGTTTTGCAGCAAATCAGGGTGGGCTTGCCATCGGGCGCGCTGCTTTGCGCCCGCGCCGCTTGCACTGCAGCGTCAATAGCTTGCGGGTCATGGCCGTTTACGGCGGCAATCACGTTCCAGTCGTAGGCCTCAAAGCGCTTGGGCGTGTCGTCGGTAAACCAGCCTTCCACATGGCCGTCAATCGAGATGCCGTTGTCATCGTAAAACGCGATGAGCTTGGACAAGCGCAAAGTGCCGGCCAACGAACACACCTCGTGGCTGATGCCTTCCATCAAACACCCGTCGCCCATAAAAACGTAGGTGTGGTGGTCTACCACGGCATGGCCTTCCCGGTTGAACTCAGCGGCCAGCAGTTTTTCGGCCAGCGCCATGCCCACCGCGTTGGCCAGCCCCTGGCCCAAGGGGCCGGTGGTGGTTTCCACACCGGGGGTGATGCCCACTTCGGGGTGCCCCGCCGTTTTGCTGTGCAACTGGCGGAAGTGTTTGAGCTCTTCCATGGGCAAGTCATAGCCCGTGAGGTGCAGGAGTGCATAGATCAGCATGGAGCCGTGTCCGTTGGAGAGCACGAAACGGTCGCGGTCAATCCACTGCGGGTTAGCGGGGTTGTGTTTCAAGTGCCGGTTCCACAGCACCTCGGCAATGTCGGCCATGCCCATGGGCGCACCGGGGTGGCCGGATTTGGCTTTCTCGACCGCGTCAATCGCCAGAAAGCGGATCGCGTTGGCCATTTGGCTGGCCTGATCAGGAGTGACGGCGTGCATGATTAAGCTCCCCTCTTCTTGCGTTCCATCATCCGCCAGATGAACGGGGTGAAGATGAGTTGCATGGCCAGCTCCATCTTGCCGCCTGGCACCACAATGGTGTTGGCGCGGCTCATAAAGCTACCATCGACCATGCTGCGCAGGTACTGGAAGTCAATGCCCTTGGGCTTGGCAAAGCGGATCACCACCATGCTTTCGTCGGGCGAGGGAATATCACGTGCGATGAACGGGTTGCTGGTGTCCACCATCGGAACGCGCTGGAAGTTCACGTGGGTGTGCATGAACTGGGGGCAGATGTAGTTCACGTAGTCCGGCATTCGCCGCAAGATGGTGTCGGTCACCGCCTCGGTGCTGTAGCCCCGTTTGGATTTGTCGCGGTATAGCTTTTGAATCCACTCCAAGTTGATCACCGGCACCACGCCAATGAGCAAGTCCGGGTGCTGTGCGATGTTGACCTCCGGCGTCACCACGGCGCCGTGCAAACCCTCGTAGAACAAAAGATCGGTGTTGGCGGGCACATCTTCCCAGGGGGTAAAGGTGCCTGGCTCCTGGTGGTAGGGCGCAGCCTCTTCGCTGTCATGCAGGTATTTGCGACGCTTGCCGCTGCCGGTGGTGGCGTAGTCACGAAACAGGGCCTCAAGCTCCGGGAACATATTGTTCTCGGGCCCGAAGTGGCTGAAGTTTTTATTCCCTGCTTTTTCCGCTTCGGCCAGGCGCAGCTTCATCTCTTTGCGGTCGTGCCGGTGAAAGCTGTCGCCTTCAATGATGGCAGCGTTGACACACTCCCGCCGAAAAATGTTTTCAAAGGTGCGCGTCACCGAAGTGGTACCCGCGCCACTGGAACCGGTAATGGCAATGATGGGGTGGCGTTCAGACATGGCAATGGGTCCTGATTGGAATATTTATAGAAAAAGAGGCTGTAGCCCCCGTATTTATTGCGTGAGCAGCTATACCTTTAATAGCAAGAATCGCGGAACAGGCTGCGCTCGGCAAAGAGAGGGTTGATCATTTCGCTCTTGGCGGGCTCCGTGTGGTAGCGCTCAATACGCTCCACCTCGTTCTTGGAGCCGAACACCAGCCCGATGCGCTGGTGCAGGGCCTGTGGCTGCACGGACAGCATTGGCTTCTCTCCCGTGCTGGCGCGTCCCCCCGCTTGCTCCATCAACATGCCAATCGGGTTGGCCTCGTATAACAGCCGCAAGCGTCCCGGCTTGGACGGATCTTTGGTATCGCGCGGATAAAGAAAGACGCCACCGCGCATCAGGATGCGGTGCGCCTCCGCCACCATGCTGGCAATCCAGCGCATGTTGAAGTCTTTGGCGCGCGGCCCGGTTCTGCCGGCCAGGCATTCATCCACATAGCGCCTCACCGGAGATTCCCAGAAGCGGCTGTTGGAGGCATTGATCGCAAACTCCTGCGTGTCCTCAGGAATCTTTAGTTGCGGGTGCGTCAGCATGAACTCGCCCAGGTTGGGGTCCAGGGTGAAGCCGTTAACGCCTGTGCCCACGGTCAGCACCAGCATGGTGGTCGGGCCATACAAGGCATAACCGGCCGCAAGCTGGCGTGTGCCAGGCTGCAGGAAGTCGCCCTCGGTGACGTCGGCACCGGTATCGGGGCCGCGCAGTATGGAAAAAATGCTGCCCACCGACACATTCACATCAATGTTGCTGGAGCCGTCCAGCGGGTCAAACACCAGCAGGTACTTGCCCCGTGGGTATTGGCCGGGTATCTGGTAGGGCAGGTCCATCTCTTCGGAGGCCATGCCTGCCAGGTTGCCGGCCCACTCGGTTCGGCGGATGAAGACCTCGTTGGACAGGACATCCAGCTTCTTCTGCGTTTCGCCCTGCACATTCACCGAGCCACCGGCCTCCGGCGCGTGGTTACCCATCATGCCGCCAAGTTCGCCCAGGGCGACGGCGCGGGCAATGGCTTTGCAGGCAATGGCGACGTCAAGAATCAGTGCATTGAAGTCGCCGCTGGCGCCGGGAAATCGGCGTCGCTCTTCAATCAAAAATTGCGTCAGCGTAGAACGGTTGGTCAGTGGCATGAATTGCTTTCAAACAGGAGCATCAGAAACGAGGGCGGCTG
>JAABRC010000018.1 GCA_011391115.1 Candidatus Egaibacter danicus
ACGTCTTCAAGCTGGCGTTTCATTTTTTCGAAGGCATCTCGCAGGGCGATGTGAGCATCTTCGTGCTGCACATGATTCACCACCAATTCATGGCCCGGCAACGTGAGGTCGATGCGCACGCCAAATTGGCGCCCCTGATGTTTGTGCTTGTGCGCAAGATCAATACTGACGCGACACGCCATGATGTCGGGCGCAAGGGAGTCCAGCTTGCGCGCATGCTCACGCGCACTGTTTTCCATCGCATCGGAAGGCTCAAGGCCATGAAACTGTATGTTGACCGGCAACTTCATCAATGACCCCCAATCAGCTGTTTCGACGCCAGAACCGACACTCTGGAAATATTTTTTCATGCCGGCTGAAAAGCGCCTTGAGAAAACTCAAGGCACACCGCCAGAACCTGTGCCGGCAGGTACTTACTGCGGCACAACACCCGCTTTCTTGACCAACCCGGCGTATTTCACCAACTCCGATTTGAAGTGCGCCAGCGCAAATTCCGGCGTGGAGATATTGATGGTGTTGCCCTGTTTGGCCATGGCTTCTTTGACTTCAGCCGTGGCAAAGGCCGTCGCAACCGCATTGTGAATGCGCTTGACCTGATCCGCAGGCAGACCCTTCGGGCCGACCACCGCAATCCAGCCTTCCACCAGATAGCCAGGGTAACCCTGCTCGGCTGATGTTGGAATATCGGGTGCAGCAGCGATGCGCGCAGGGGCTGACACACAAATGGCGCGCACGTTGCCGGCCTTGATCTGGCCCATGACGGCCGGCAACGCACCCACGCCCCAGTCCACCTGCCCACTCACAATGTCTTGCAGCATGGGGCCAAAACCCCGGTACGGAATGTGCGTAGAGAAGGTGCCCGTCACATCCTTGAACAGTTCGGGCGCCAGATGCAGGATGGTGCCGTTGCCACTGGACGCATAGTTGTACTTGCCGGGGTTGGCCTTGAACAGCGCCACCAGTTCCTTCATGTTCGCGGCCGGCACCTTGGGGTTGACCACCAGCACCAGTGGCGTAGCGCCAATGACGGCAATGGGCGTGATATCCCCCACGGGATCAAACGGCACCGACTTCAGCACACTGGGGTATATCACGTGGTTGTTGGACACCATGGACAGCGTCAAACCATCCGGAGCCGACTTGATCATGGCGGCTGTACCCACCACGCCGCCCGCACCGGGCTGATTCTCGAAAACCACAGGCTGGCCGAGCGCTTTGGACAAGGCATTTTGCGCAGCACGGGCAATGCCGTCCACGCCAGAACCTGCGGACACCGGCAGGATGAATTTGACTGGTTTGTCAGACTGCGCCAAGGCGCCCAAGGGGGCAGCCAGCGCGGCAACTACCCCAGCCAGGGTTTGGCGACGGGTAAATTGAAAAGGGGAAGTGCTCATGAATGTCTCCTTGTAGTAGTGGAATGAGTCGGAAAAGCAGCTATGAATTGTGATCGATGAGATTCGTCAGGCCACCGCCGCCTTTGACTGCAGCGCAACGCATTCGTCGGCGCTGTATCCGAGGCCCCGCAACAGCTCGACCGTGTGCTCGCCCTTGCGTGGCGGTTGCAGGCGCACACCCAGGCGCTGGCCGTCCATGGTGAAGGGGAACAGCGTGGTCTGCGCCGTCTGACCCGCACGTTCGCCGTCTGGCAGCGTGATGTCGGCCAGGCCACCGGTCGCGAGCAAGTGCTCGTCGTCATACAGCTCTTCGGGTTTGCGAATGGGCGCGAATGGCAGACCAACTTTCTCGAACAGCGCCGCCAGCGCTGCTGCACGGTGTTGTGCGAGCCGCTCGCGCAGCAGCGGCATCAGCGTGGGGCGGGCCTGTACGCGCTGGTTGTTGGTCTGGAATTCAGGTTTGACTTTGAGATCATCAAAGCCCAGCGCGTCACAAAACGTGGCCCACTGTGCATCGCTCACCGCGGCCAGAAAAATCTGCTCGCCGTCTTTCACAGTGAACACGTCGTACACCGCCCAGGCCGAAATGCGATCGGGCATGGGTGCCGCCGGCTTGCCGGTGATGGCGTACTGCAGCATGTGCTGGCCCACGAGGAACACGTTATTCTCAAACAGCGCACTTTGCACCTCCTGCCCCTTGCCGGTAATGCCGCGCTGGATGAGTGCACCTAAAGCGCCCATGGCGCCGAACATGCCACCCATGATGTCGTTCACGCTGGAGCCCGCACGCAGCGGGTCGCCGGGTCGCCCGGTCATGTAGGCCAGACCGCCCATCATCTGCACCACTTCGTCCAGAGCTACCCGGTGTTCGTAGGGGCCGGGCAGAAAACCCTTGTGGCTCACGTAAATCAGGCGCTCGTTCACTCGGGAAAGCGCCGCGTAATCGAGTCCGTATTTGCCCATGGTGCCGGGTTTGAAGTTCTCGGCCACCACGTCGGCACTGGCTGCGAGTTTGCGCGCCACTTCAGCTCCAGCAGGGTTGTGCAGGTCAATTGCAATACTTTTCTTGTTGCGGTTGAACATGGGGAAGAACCCAGCCCCGGCACCCAGCAGATGACGTGTGCGGTCGCCGTCAATCGGCTCGACCTTGATGACCTCGGCCCCCATGTCGGCCAGCACCATGCCGCAGGTGGGGCCCATGACCATGTGGGTGAATTCGACGACGCGCAGGCCCTTGAGGGGCAGCGGGCGGGATGCATCAGAAATGTGGGTCATGGATGGGCTGGTTTCAGGTAAAAGAGGCTTATAGCCCTCGTATCATATGCGCAAGCAGCTATTATTTTTATAGCAATCAGGTGGCCGCGGCAATCGGGGCTGGCTGCATGGTTTTGGGCAAACCGGCCATCCACAGCGTGCCGTGCAGGGTCTCGCCATTCAGCCAGTGGGCCACCTGTTGTCGCAGCTCCAGCAGTGCGTTGACGTTGATGCCCGTGCCGATCTGCATGCTCTGGAGCATATAGGCCAGATCTTCGGTGCTGACGTTGCCGCTGGCGCCGGGCGCGTGCGGGCAGCCGCCAATACCGGCTAGGCACGCGTCAAACCGCGTCACCCCGGTTTGCAGCGCCGCGTACACATTGGCCAGGCCCAGGCCGCGCGTGTCGTGGAAGTGGCCGCACCAGAGCTTGTCGCCCACCAGTGCCCGCGCTTTGTCAAACAGGCGTGCCACCATGCCGGGATCGGCATAACCCACGGTATCGGCCAGGCTGACGCGATCGGCACCCGCGTCCAGCAGCGCCAGCATCAGGCGGATGACTTCGCTCTCTTTCACCTCACCCTGCAAGGTGCAGCCAAAGGCTGTGCCCACTCCGCCTTCAATGATGATGCTGGAGCCCGCGGCATCCCGCGCGGCACGGATGTGGGCGACTTCTTCCACCACTTCGTCCGGTGTTTTGCGCAGGTTAGCCAGGCTGTGCGCATGGCTGGCAGACAGCGGCACGATCATGGCGTGCGCCCCGCTCTCCATCGCGCTCTGTGCGCCCCGCAGGTTGGGCACCAGCACCGAGACCACCAGGCCTGGCAGGGTTTTGGCAAACGCCACCAGTTCCGCCGTGTCGGCCAGTTGCGGCAGCAGGCGGGCGGGAACAAACGAGCCCACCTCAATCTCGCGCTGGCCTGCCGCATGGGCCGCGCGAATCCACTCGCGCTTTTGCACCGTGGGCATCACACGCGCAATGCTTTGCAGCCCGTCGCGCAGGCCCACTTCACGAATGATGGCGTGGCGTGGCAAGGGGAGCGGCGCGGGGACCGAGTTGGATGGCGTGGGACTTGTCATGCGTTAATTTTAGATATTCCACAAAAGTCGCATTGGTAATTTTAGGAACTTTAAAATTTCCATATTGGAATATCATTAATCTCCAGTTTTTGCTCAAGGAACACCCCATGCGCGACCTTGATCTCACCACCCTGCGGCTGTTTGTAACCGTGTGCGAAACCCGCAACATGGCCCGCGCTGCCGAGCAGGCGCACATTGTGGGCTCGGCTATCAGCAAGCGTCTGGCGCAACTGGAGGAAACCGTGGGCACACCCTTGCTGGTGCGCAGACGCCACGGTGTGGAGCCCACGCCCGCGGGGGAGACGCTGCTGGAACACACCCGCACCATGCTGGCCAGTGCAGACCGCATTGAGCAGGACATGGCCGCCTATGTGTCCGGCGTGCGGGGGCAGGTTCGGCTGCTGGCTACTGCGTCCGTCATGGCGGAATCCCTGGCCGATGACGTGGCCGCGTTCCTGAAAAACCCCTTGCACCGCGACATCCGCGTGGACATGGAAGAGCGCATCAGCCCCGAGGTGGTGCGGGGTGTCTGGCAGGGCAGTGCGTCGCTGGGCATCTGCTGGGCCAGCAACCAGGGCGCCGATCTGGGCGCGTTGCAATCACGTCCCTACCGCAGCGACCACCTGGCCATTGTTGTGCATCCGTCTCACCCACTGGCAGGGCGGAGGTCGGTCCGTTTCGAGCAGACGCTTGACCACGAACACGTGAGCCTGCCGGTCACCAGCGCCGTGCAGGTGATGCTGAAGCGGGCCGCCGCCGCGTTGGGCAAAACGCTGGTGAACCGGGTGATCGTCTCCAACTTTGAAGCCGCCCTTCGCGTGGTCAAGGCCAACCTGGCCATCAGCGTGGTGCCGCAGGAGGTAGCACAGCCTTATGCTGCCGCCCACAACCTGCGGGTCATTGCGCTGGACGAGCCCTGGGCCCGGCGGGAATTCGCTATCTGCTTTCGGGATGAGGCTAGCCTGTCACCTGCGTCGCGTTTGCTGATGACGCACCTGCAGATGCAGGCTTAGCAGTCCGTTTTGCGTTCCTGATGCAATCCTGATACGCCGGGTGATACGCTGACGGCATGACTCGCACCCCCACCACGGTCAACAATCAGGGTATCCACTCCCTGCGCGGTTGGGCGGCTGTCGCATTGCTGCTGGCAGCAGCCACCGTTTGCGGCGCAGTCCTTGACGCCCACGTGTCTCTCACCAGCCAGGCGATGCTGTACGTGCTGGTCGTCGTGCTGGCGGCCTACAAACTGGATTGGGTGCAATCGGTCGTTTGTGCAGTCGGCGCGGTGACCGCACTGAACTTCTTCTTCGTACCTCCACGCTGGACATTTGAGGTGGAGAGCCAGGAGCACTTCATTGCCTTGGCCGTGATGCTGGCGGTGGCCCTGGTCATCAGCCGTCTGGCCGCCGGCATCCGCAAGGAGTCCCGCAACGCGGCGGCCAGCGAAAAACGCGCCCGACAGTTACAGGTGCTGGCAACCAGCCTGGCGGTTGTAGATACAACTGACGGCATCCTGGCCCTGGGTCAGGGCGCCCTGGACGCCGCATGTGGCGGCCCCAACGAGTTGATACTGGCCGCCGGTGCAGCCAACGGCCCGGCAGACCCTTCCAGGCTTTTACCGTCACTACCAGGGGTGATATTGGATGGCCTGCGCAGCTGCTTGGCCGAGTCCGCGGTGCTGGGCCCGGGAACAGGTCGCTGGCCTGGGCTGGATGCCTGGTATTTGCCTTTGGGTGAAAAAGGCCATGTCATGGGGGCTGCCTGTGTGCGCCCTGCGCGCTCGGATGACATCAACGGCCGCGAACATGCGCAAGCCATTTGCCTCATGTTGGGGCAAGCCCTGCTGCGGGTGGGTCTGTCCGCGTCGGTGCAGGCCGCCCGCAACGAGGCTGATCGCCAGCAACTTCAAAGCACTTTTCTGGCGGCGGTGTCACACGATCTGCGCACACCCCTGGCGGCCATTGTGGGGGCGGCGTCGTCACTGCAGACGCAGCACGAAAAACTGTCTGGATCTGACCGCGAACGGCTGCTGGGTAGCATCGTCAGCGAAGCGTCCTATTTATCCACCATCACGGAAAACACACTTCAGCTGGTGCAGCTCACCAGCGCACAACGGCAGCTCCGGCACGACTGGGAATCCCCGGAAGAAATTGTGGGCTCGGTCATGGCCAGGATGCGCCGGCGTGACCCTACCCGGCGCATCCGGTCCCAAGTCGCCGCGGGGCTTCCCCTGATCAAGGCAGACCCGGTTTTGCTGGCGCAGCTGATCAGCAATCTGCTGGACAACGCGCTGAAGTACAGCGGTGGCGAGATCAACCTGGTCGTCAAGATAACCGACCAGACGCTGGAGATACTCGTCAAGGACCGGGGGCCGGGCATTGCGCCAACCGAGCAGGAACTGATTTTTGAACCCTACCGGCGCGGTGACCAATCCGGTTCACGCGAATCCCGCGGGGCCGGACTGGGGCTGGCCTTATGCCGGGCCATTGCACAGGCACATGGTGGCAACCTGACGGTCAGACGTCGCTCCGGCGGTGGAAGCAGTTTCAGCGCGACGTTACCCCTGGACCCCAGGCAACCCCAACCTCCATTGACGACTCCATCCAAGGAGTCAACATGAGCCTCAAGGTATTGGTGGTGGAGGACGACCGCGAAATACGGTCGATGATGCAGTCGTCGCTGTCAGTAGAAGGGTTTGACGTGCAAACCGCTGTGTCGTTGAGCGAAGCCCGCGCACTGCTGAAACACAACCCGCCCGATGTCATCGTGCTGGACCTGGGGCTGCCCGATGGCGATGGTGTGGAACTGGTTCACGAACTTCGCAAACAGCATTCAACGCCCGTCATTGTGGTGTCGGCCAGGCATCAGGAGGCCCAGAAGATTGCCTTGCTGGACGCAGGCGCAGACGACTACCTGACCAAACCGTTCAGCGTGGGCGAGCTGCTGGCCCGCATACGGGTCACCCTGCGCCACCGCGGCACCAGCCTGGCCGCCGCAGTAACCACCCACACACTGGAAGATCTTCACATTGACCTGGCAACGCGCGTGGTGGAACGTGACGGTGAGGCCTTGCACCTCACACCGACCGAATTCAACCTGTTGGCCCGGCTGGTGCGCAGCGCGGGCCGGGTGGTAACGCACCGGCAATTGCTCACCGACGTATGGGGGCCTGAATTCACCGAACACACACACTACTTACGCCTGTACATGGCCCAGCTGCGCGCCAAGCTGGAGCGCGACCCAGCAGAGCCCCGGCACCTGCTGACTGAAACGGGCGTGGGCTACCGGCTGGCAGACACCTGATCCTTATGCGTTCCTGATGGACCGGCGACGACAGTCGAGCCTTGTTCATCCATCAAGAATCGCAATGAGTCAAACAACAAGTACGGCCATGGGCCGCGAGAGCATGGCCGTACTCACCCTGGGAGCGCTGGGTGTGGTGTATGGCGACATCGGCACCAGTCCGCTGTACACCATGAAGGAAATCTTCAATCCCGCAAACGGCATTCCCCTGGATGCATCGCACATCGTCGGCGCCGTATCCGTCATTTTCTGGGGCCTGATGATGGTGGTTACGCTGAAATACGTGCTGCTGATCCTGCGGGCCGACAACCGGGGCGAAGGCGGCATCATGGCGCTCACTGCGCTGGTCGCTCACGCCGCGGGCACCACGCAGCGCCGCCGCACGGCGTTGCTGCTGACCGGTGTATTTGGCGCCGCACTGTTTTATGGCGACAGTGTGATCACGCCGGCTATTTCGGTGATGAGTGCCGTCGAAGGTCTGGAGGTGGCCACCCCGCTGCTCAAGCCCTACGTGCTGCCCGTCTCCATCGCAGTGCTGGTCGGCCTGTTTGCCATGCAACGTTATGGGACGGGGTTGGTGGGCAAACTGTTCGGCCCCATCATCGTGATCTGGTTTGGTGTGTTGGCCGCAACCGGCGTTGTGCAAATCATGCAGCAGCCCGGCATCCTGACGGCCTTGAACCCCCTGAATGCGTTTGCGTTTCTGCAAGCTCAGGGCTGGCATATGTTTGTGGCCGTGGGTGCCATCGTGCTGGCGTTCACCGGCGCCGAGGCGCTGTATGCCGACATGGGCCACTTTGGCAAACGGCCTATCCAGTTTGCGTGGATGGGGTTGGTCCTGCCCGCGCTGGCCATCAACTACATGGGCCAGGGCGCGCTGCTGATGCGTGACCCGTCGGCACTGGAAAACCCGTTTTACCGCATGTACCCACAAGCCTGGCTGATTCCGGCCGTGGTGCTGGCCACGCTGGCTACCGTGATTGCCTCGCAGGCGGTGATATCCGGCGCGTATTCCATGACCAAGCAGGCCATGCAGCTGGGATTGTTGCCGCGCCTGCAAGTGCTCTACACCTCGGCCAAAGAGGCCGGACAGATTTACATGCCACAGGTGAACTGGGCCCTGCTGGTGGCTGTGCTGCTGGCTGTAGTGGGGTTTGGCAGCTCTTCAGCGCTGGCGGCAGCTTACGGCATTGCCGTGACCGTGACCATGCTGATCACCACGGTGTTGACCTTCTTTGTGGTGCGCCATGGCTGGGGTTACCCGCTGCCTGTTGCCGTGGCAGCAACCGGCGTGTTTCTGGCGCTCGATGCGCTGCTGGTGGTGTCTTGCTCGCTCAAGTTCTGGCAAGGCGGCTGGTTTTCGCTGGTGCTGGGCCTGATGATTTTCACCGTCATGGCTACCTGGAAACGGGGCCGCGAACTGCTGATGGACAGCCTGCGCCAGGATGATCCCGAGTTGCTGCCATTCATCGCATCGCTTTCCGCTGATCACCTGCACCGCGTATCACGTACAGCCGTCTACGCGGTCGCCAACCCGGAAACCGTGCCCCAGGCGCTGATGCACAACCTGAAGCACAACCAGGTTTTGCACGAGCGCAACCTGATCCTCACCGTCGTTTTCCGCGATGTGCCCTGGATTGCGTTTGATGAACGGGTGGAGATCGTGCCGCTACAGGGCAGCTTCTGGCGGGTGCAGGTGAACTACGGTTTCAAAAACACACCCGACATTCCGAAGGCGCTGGAACTGTGTCGCGCGCAAGGACTTGCCATCAACCTGTTTGAGACCTCGTATTTTCTGAGTCGTGAAACGGTAGTGCCAACGCCCGGCTCCGGCATGGCGCATTGGCGGGAGGCGCTTTTTGCAGTCATGTCACGCAATGCGGGCAGTGTGGCGGGCTTTTTCCGGTTACCCAATAACTGCGTGGTCGAACTGGGAACCCGGGTTCAAATATAGGTCAAATTAACGGGTTAAATTGACCCTTAGCTCTCGTCAAATATGCCTGAACAGCTACTATTTTTATAGCAAATTGTCCTGCTGCGCGATGCGGGCCTGCAACGCCTCAAACGACATCAGTTCCCCGGCCAGCGCACTCGCCATCACGGTGGGTGGGCTGGCTAGCCACACCTGGCCAGGGCCGGAACGGCCGGGGAAGTTGCGGTTGATCGCGCTGACCGTTACTTGAGCTGCATCTGTTGACGAGCCCGGCCCGCAGTTGGCGCAGGCACCGCATGAGGGTTGCAACATCTGCGCACCCACGGCGGCAAACGTTTTGTCGTAGCCCTGTGCAACGCAGTAGTCGCGCACGGCGGTGGTGCCGTATTGCAGGTACAGCTTCACATGCGGCGGCACACTCAGGCCGTGTTGCAGCGCCCATGCCAATACCGCGTGGTAGTGGTCAAAGTCTTCCCGCTTGCCCGCCGTGCAGGAGCCGCCGTAGGCGATGTCCACCCTGACGCTTTTGTGCAGCGCACTCAGCGGCACCCCGTTGCCGGGGTCACCGGGTGAGGCCACCATGGGTGACAGGCTGGCACAGTCGATGGTGATGTGGTCGGCATAGGTGGCGCCCGCATCACTGTGCATCCACGGCTCGATGACAAACTCGATGCCCCGGCGCTCGCGCAGAAATGTTTGCGTTTGCGCATCGGGGGCAATGATGCCGGTCAGGCCGCCCAGCTCAGCGGTCATGTTGGTCAGCGTGGCACGCTCGTCGATGGTCAGTTTTTCCACCGCAGAACCGCAAAACTCGAACACCTTGCCCTCCCCCAGGCCCGTCCTGATTTTAGGTGTGGCCAGCAGGTGCAGCACGATGTCTTTGGCGGTGATGCCCGGGGCCAGCGGGCCATTCAACTCGATGCGCAACGATTGCGGCACGGTCATGCGCACGGCGCCGGCCATGAACGCATTGGCCATGTCGGTCGTGCCCACGCCAAACGCCAAGCAACCCAGGGCCCCGCTGTGCGGCGTGTGGGAGTCGGTGCCCACCACCACCTGGCCGGGCAGCGCGTAGTGCTCGGCCATCATGGCATGGCTTATTCCGGCAATATTCGCCGCCACGTTGGGCCCTTCATCCTGCGCCGCCTCTTCATCCGTCAGCGTGCGGTGAAAGCGCAAGCCGTAGCCCGCCACAAAATCGCGCTGCGCCTGGCACATGGCCAGCACGTTGGGCACCAGCCCACCGGTCACGTGCGCAGGGCTGGTGGTTACATACGAGGTGTGGTCTTCAAACACGATGACCGACGCCGGGTCGTTCAACACCAGTGGCTTGCCAAACGTGGTGTGCAGCATATGGGCGCACATGCCGGTGTAGTACTCGTGGATGAAGCGCCAGTCGGCCCGCACAAAGATGCCCGTGCCAGGGGCAGACGCGCCGCCCGGCTGGATATCAGCCGATTGCACATCACCCGCACTCGTGAACGAGGTGTTCAACGCATGGCGCCCAATGATTTTTTCAAACAGGGTCTGCGGCCGGGTGGTTCGTGACGGCGCCGCTACACGCACCGCCCCCATGTGCAGCTGCCCAAAGCGCAGCAACCCGCCGCTTCGCAAAATCGAGGCAGCCAGCGCATCACGGTCCGCTACCAGTTCCTCTACCGAAATGACATCGCCGCGCTGGATGCGCGCCACCAGCCCTAGATCAGTGGAGGTGAACAGGCCAATGTTGTCGGCGTTTTGCCGGTAGATGCGCTCAAAGCTCTCGGCAATCACCAGCTGAATACCCGCCAGCTTTTCCGCCGCCGGGCTGTGCTCGCGCGAAGACCCTTTGCCGTAGCGCTTGCCCGCCACGGTGACGCAAAAGCCGCCTGACGCCACCGCATTGACGCCGACAGGTCGCTGGTCACCGAGTTTGAGCCCCGTATAGGGGAAACGGGCCAGCTTGCTATCGTAATGGCTGAGGATCGCCACCGGCGTTATTTCATCGGTGGATACATCGTCGCGCAGCGTGAATGCGGGTGAACCCGGTTCCTGCCAAAGCAGATCGTTGCCCTGCAGTTGCGAGCACATCAGCGCCGGATCGGTCACCAAAAAAAGGAGGCACCCGGAAAGGGCCAGACAGGGGGACGCAGGTGAAGCAACTTGCATAAACCGTATTGTCGATCACACCCGGAGTCAGCCCTCCTTGACCTTCATCAATATGCCACCCGCCAGCTGGCTTATCCTGATACTTTATTCACTCAGCAGGAAAGTTCACCATGTCCCACTACCACGCCGTTGTCTGGCTCGATCACTCCGAGGCGCACGTCATGCACATCAGTCCGGATGACGTGGAAAAGTCCGTGATTCACCCCGCCAAGCCGCATTTGCACCTGCACTCCAAAAGCGGCTCCGTGGGCCCAGGACGCAAGGCCGAGGACAGCCACTATTACCACGCCATCGTGGAAGCGCTGAAGGGCGCGCAGGAGATTCTGGTGGTGGGTCCGGCACAGGCCAAACTGCAGTTGATCAAGCATATTCATTCACATGACCACAACATGACAGACAAGGTTGTCGGAGTGGAAACCATTGACCACCCCAGCGACGGCCAACTCGTCGCCTATGCCCGCAAGTATTTCGTGGCCAAAGACCAGATGCTGGGTCAGCCCTGAGCTTGGGCGCTGGGCTGCACCAGTACGATCTGGAATGTCGGTTCATAGGGCGGGACATGGCATTCCACGATGCTTCCGGGTTCCACTTGCAACTTCATGCCAGATACGTCAGCGTGAATCGGCAGAGTCGCGCAGACACGGTCTACCAGCACCACCGTATGGATGGTTTTCACCTGTTTGGCCACCAGATATTGAACGGCCCGGTTCAGCGAAAAGCCGCCGTACAAGACATCGTCAACCAGAACCACCACCTTGCCGGACAAATCCATGTTGGTGTGTTCGGGTTGTTCAATCAGCTGTGTCTGGGGATGCAGCAGCTTCAGGTCATCCGAATAGCGCTTGATTGACAAATCAATCCGCTGCATGTCGGTCCGGGGAAGTCGCTGCACCAACCGCTCCTGAAGCATGTCAGCCAGCGGTGCACCCCGGCGGAGAACACCCACCAGTGAAACCTGGTCCGCGCCAGCAAGCCTGGCTGAGACGCCCGCAGCCATGGTATCCAGCACGCGCTGGAGCGCGTTGGTGTCATACAACCGCGTGTGTTGCCCGTCTGGTATTTCCGACGCCACAGCGACTCCTGTCTGTTGATGTGAATGGCTGGCGTCATTAACGCTTGCGCCTGACTAGGTCTTTTTGACTTATGTCAAGGAAGAGCGTGCGGTATCGGGCGGACACTGCATGCTGGAGATGGATGGGATTCGTGGGTTGATATCAAGCGGATCACCCTCAAATTCGCCGGGTGGAATTATTTGAAGTGGAGGAATTCGTGGATCAAGTACGTCAACCGGCCGTGGCGGGTTCGTTCTATCCGGCCAACGCGACGATTTTGTCGGGTGAAGTGTCCCGGTTGCTCGACGCCGCGCGTTCTCGAGCCGAAATCGTGACTGATTCACCCAAGGTATTGATCGTGCCCCATGCTGGCTATATCTACTCGGGCTCGACGGCGGCATTGGCCTACGCTCAGCTTTCTGCCGTGCGCGATAGCGTGCGACGCGTGGTGCTGCTGGGGCCTGTCCACCGGGTTCCTGTGCGTGGCTTGGCGCTGGCTGGCGCTACAGCCTTCGCCACGCCACTGGGAGAGATTGAGCTGGATGCAGATGCAACGCGCCTTCTTGCAGACCTGCCCCAGGTGGTCGTCAGCGCCGCAGCTCATGCGCGGGAGCACTCCATGGAAGTGCAACTGCCATTCCTGCAGACAGCGCTTGGCAAGTTCAAACTGGTACCACTGGCTGTGGGGGACGCCACGCCGGCAGAAGTCGCCGAGGTACTGGAAACGCTGTGGGGTGGGCCCGAGACACTCATCGTGATCAGTTCTGACCTTTCCCACTTCCTGCCCTACCGGGATGCCCAGGCGATTGATCAGGAAACTGCGCGGCGCATCATCAGCCTGAGCGGGCCGATCACGCACGATCAGGCCTGCGGCGGAACGCCCATTAACGGGCTGCTGCTGGCGGCAAAAAAACACCGCCTGCGACCCCACCTGCTGGGCCTGTGCAACTCTGGCGATACCGCAGGTGACCGGGGCCGCGTCGTCGGCTATGCCGCATTCGCTTTCACGGAAGATCCCCATGCCGTCCACTAACGCTGGCCAGACACTGTTGCCGATAGCCCGGGCGTCAATTGCCCGCGCGCTGGGTCAACCATACGCTTCTGACGAGTCGGCACCCTGGCTGATGGAGCCAGGCGCCTGCTTCATCACATTAACTCAAAAGGGGCAGCTGCGTGGATGCATCGGCTCACTTGAGGAACGTCGCTCACTGATTGCCGATGTCAAGGGCAATGCTGTTGCGGCGGCGTTTCATGACCCGCGCTTTTCCCCACTGGAACGCCACGAACTGGACCATACGCGCATCGAGATTTCCCTGCTGTCCGCCATGCTGCCCATGACGTTCTCCAGCGAGGCTGATGCACTGTCGCAACTCAAGCCCGGCGTTGACGGCGTGGTGTTTGAATATGGCTCGCGCCGAAGCACTTTTTTGCCTCAAGTCTGGAAGCAGCTGCCCGACGCAGCGGAGTTCATCGCCCACCTCAAACACAAGGCGGGCGTGCCGCCTGCCTTCTGGGCTGAAGAGATCCGCCTGCTTCGTTACTCGGTCAGCAAGTGGCGGGAAGCCAGCCCGACGCCCCGGAGTGAAGCGACACCTTCATCGCAAGGTGCCTGATGAATCCAGAAAACCACCCCGCCCTCTACTGGCACCGTATTGATGACGGCCGCATCCAGTGCGACCTGTGTCCGCGCGACTGCAAGCTGCACGAGGGACAGCGCGGCGCCTGTTTCGTGCGTATGCGCGATGGGGATCAGATGGTTTTGACCACCTACGGCCGCTCATCGGGCTTTTGCATTGACCCGATCGAGAAGAAGCCGCTCAATCATTTCTATCCGGGTAGCAGCGTGCTGTCATTTGGCACGGCGGGCTGCAACCTGGCGTGCAAGTTCTGCCAGAACTGGGACATCAGCAAGTCCAGAGACATGGACCGGCTGATGGATCAGGCGTCTC
>JAABRC010000181.1 GCA_011391115.1 Candidatus Egaibacter danicus
GATGCCTTGCCTAGTTTTGAGTTTTACTTTGCCGGACCACCGCCAATGACGCAGACCTTACAAGAAATGTTGATGGTGGATCACAGGGTTCCGTTCGACCAGATTCATTTCGATCGTTTCTTTTGAAGTCGACTGTCGTGGGTTTAAGTCACCCGTTAAAGATTCTCACTCATTGACAAGAGAAATGTATTCATATCAAAACGAAGAGACAACAAAATGAAATTTAAATTAACTAAGCTGAGCATCATAGCTGTGACCTTTCTGGCCACAACAGCTCAAACCGCCTACGCTACAGACGTCTTTCGACTTGAAGGTTACGGACCTATTTCACGTTCCATGGGCGGGACGGCCACGGCATTCAATGTGGGTGCCGCAGGCATGATGGCCAACCCGGCAACCTTGTCGTTGATGGATCCAGGTTCTGAGTTTTACTTGGGGCTCGATTTGATAACCACCGACATCAACGTGAAAAACCAGGCAACTGGAGAAAGTGTCTCGTCTGACACTCACTCCAGTAACAGAGGTCCCTATTTGGCGCCGGAGCTTGCTTTTGCGAAACGCAATGGCGCACTGACGCTAGGTGTTGGCGCCTTTGCCCAAGGTGGATTGGGGACTGAATATGGCAGTAGCAGTTTTCTTTCACGTGCGACTGGTGGTTTGAACACCGGCCTCGAAAACTCGAGCCGTCTGCTGGTGTTGAACATTCCGTTTGCAGCGAGCTACCAAGTCAATGACAAGCTGGCTGTTGGCGGGAGCATTGACGCGATGTGGCAGGGCTTGAACCTGAATCTATTGCTGGGTGCCGGGCAGGTCGGCGCGTTGATCGGCGCGGGCAGAGTCAATGGAAGCCTGTTGCCGGTGCTTGGTGGTTTGCCGGATTTGCGCGGTGCTCATTTCAGCCTGACCAAGAATGAACCCCTGGCCAGCGGTGTTGAATCCTGGGGCTTTGGTGGGCGTCTCGGGATGACTTACAAGGTGTCGAATGACACCATGCTGGGGCTCGACTACGCCCTGGAAAGTCACATGAATGATCTGGAAGGGCGCGCCACACTCACCGCCATTGATGGCATTGCGGGTCAAATTCCATTGCAAGGCAATATCAAGCTGCTAAATTTTCAGATGCCCGCCAAGCTCGATGTCGGCTTGAGCCATCGCATTAACGATCAGTGGATGATGGCCGTTGATGTGTCGCAAGTATTCTGGGAGCACGCGATGAAAGATATCAATGTAGGTTTTGTAACGGACAGCGGGCAAACTCTGGGCATCCAATTACCACAAAACTACAAGGATCAAACCATCCTGGCGCTTGGTGCTGCTTACCAGACGGGAAATTGGACACTGAGGGGTGGTGTTCGCCTCGCAACACAGGCACTGCGCTCAGAGACGCTTTTTGCCGTGATTCCTGCAACGCCAAGAAAACATGTCTCGGCCGGTTTTTCTTATTCTTTCTCCAAGGTAAACGGTATCGATTTTGCATATTCCCACGCCTTGGAGGAGTCTATGGATAACGCAAGTTTGCCAAATACCGCAGATCCAATCCAGACGACACATTCACAAAACAATATGACCATTGGGTATACCCAAAGGTTCTAAGCAGGGCTTCGACCCGGCGAGGGTTCGCTCTCGCCCAATTCACTTCCTGCGCAGATACCAAGTATTCAAAACCACACCGAAAAAAGAGACTTGCTCTCATGCCATTTGGTGCATCGGTGTCGGCTAATTGCGGGCGTGTCTCAAGCCAGAGCGTCAGCAAGACGGCAAAGATGCGTTCATCAACCCCCGGGGCGTTGTCACGCAGGCGTATCTTGTCACGAAGATCAAGATGGGAGGTGAAGTGTCGACAGATTTGTTCAGCAATCTGTTTGATCACCTCATTGAGTCATTTCAAATGGTCAACGATCCCCGATTCGACAGCACAACAGCTCGCGGTTAGTTAAACCAATTATCTCGATATTGTTGTGTCGGAATGAAAGCGTTTGAGACGTTCTGATCATCTCGTTGAATTTCATCATTTGGTGACTTTTAGTCGTTCGACATTCATCAAATCCGCAAATTTCAGGAACATTCATGGATTATTGGTTTTAGGGTAAACCCTATTCCACCTAAATTTCGACAAGATCCCAAGAGAAAAAAAGAGTAATTTGTAGTGGTAAACCCTCTAAATATCGAGATTATTGACATGAAAGACTTTTCTGGCAAGGTCCTTGCAAAGTCATCAGCGTAATACCAGCCACCCCATGACCATGACCATGACCTTGACTTCATCCTCAGCCCCGACCTGCAATATCAAACACAAGTTTGTCCGTATCCGCCAAGTCCGCCCGGACGGCCTAGTGTGTTTTGAGTTTGCCATCGGCTGGCCCGAGTTATTTGTTGATTTGATGTTGCCCCAGCTGGCCTTTGACGATTTTTGCGTTCAGAACCAGGTGCAACTTTTGAATGATTGAGTCCCCCTCGTAGCTTCTTTAAAAAAAGGATAACCCCCATGTCAGTCGATCTCCACACGCGTGAAATCAAGCCCCTGCGCAACACCTTCAGCCAAACGGCCAAATACGTCGGCAACGACAAGCCTGCGTCGCGCTACCAGGAAGCCACGCTCGACACCCAGCCCACCGACAACTTCCACTACCGCCCCACCTGGGACCCCGAGCACGAGATCTTCGATGCGTCACGCTCAGCCGTGAAGATGGCCGACTGGAACGCGCTGCGTGATCCGCGTCAGTATTACTACGCGACCTGGACCATGGCGCGGGCGCGCCAGCAGGATGCGATTGAGTCGAGCTACGATTTTGTCCAGTCCCGCGGCCTGGTCGCCAAGATGTCCGACGCGGTGCGCGCCAAGGCCTGCGAAGTGCTGATGCCGCTGCGCCATGTGGCCTGGGGTGGCAACATGAACAACAGTTCGATTGGCGCTTATGGCTACGGCACGCCGTTCACCGCACCCGCCATGTTCCACGCCATGGACCACCTGGGCGCGGCCCAGTTCATCACCCGCCTCGGGCTGGCGCTCGACGAGCCAGCCATTCTGGACGCCGGCAAGAACGACTGGCTCAACGCCGCCTGCTGGCAGCCGCTGCGCCACTATGTGGAAGACACGCTGGTGCTGCAGGACCCGTTTGAGCTGTTTGTTGCGCAAAACCTTGCGCTCGACGCCCAGCTCTACCCGCTGATCTACGGCAACTTTGTTGACGAACACATTGCCCTGCAGGGCGGCACCGCGGTGTCGATGCTGGCCGCCTTCATGCCCGAGTGGCATGTCGAGAGCGCCCGCTGGATCGACGCCGTGGTCAAGGTGGCTGCGGCTGAATCTGACGGCAATCGCCAGCTGATCTCGGGCTGGGTCAAGGCGTGGACTGACCGCGCCCAGACCGCCCTGACGCCGGTGGCCGAGTTGGCGCTGGGTGAAGTGGGCGAGGTGGCCCTGCAGGAAGCGCGTGAAGCGCTTGACTTGCGCTGCAAAAAAGCCGGCCTTGTCGCCTGAGTTTGCCCCTTTTCAATATATCAACGGAGACCCCCGCATGTCCAATGTATTCATTGCCTTCCAGGACAACGAAGATTCGCGCCCCATCATCGAGGCCATCCTGGCCGACAACGCCCAGGCACTGGCCACTTACCCCACCGGACTGGTCAAGATCGACGCGCCCGGCAGCCTGGTGGTGCGCCGCGCCACCATCGAAGAGCTGATCGGCCGCACCTTCGATTTGCAGCAGATTCACGTCAATCTGGTCACCCTGTCCGGCCGCATCGACGAAGACGACGACGAGCTCTCTTTGAGCTGGTCCAACTGAAGCAGTTTTTACACCAAGGAGCATTCATGGATACCCCTGTTATCAAAAAGAAACTCGGTCTCAAGGAACGTTATGCCGCCATGACGCGCGGCCTGGCCTGGGACACCACGTACCAGCCCATGGACAAGGTTTTTCCTTACGACAAATACGAAGGCATCAAGATCCACGACTGGGACAAGTGGGAAGACCCGTTCCGTCTGACGATGGACGCCTACTGGAAATACCAGGGTGAAAAAGAGAAAAAACTCTACGCGGTGATTGAAGCTTTTGCGCAAAACAATGGCCAACTCGGTGTCACCGATGCGCGCTACATCAATGCGCTCAAGCTGTTTCTGACCGGCGTCACGCCGCTGGAGTACTACGCGTACCGTGGTTTTGCCCATGCGGGGCGCCAGTTCACCGGTGCCGGGGCCCGCGTGGCCTGCCAGATGCAGTCGATTGACGAACTGCGCCATTATCAAACCGAGACCCACGCGCTCAGCCACTACAACAAGTACTTCAATGGCTTGCACAGCGCCAAGCACATGTTTGACCGCGTGTGGTACTTGTCGGTGCCGAAGTCGTTCTTTGAAGACGCCTACACCGGTGGCCCCTTCGAGTTTCTGACTGCGGTGAGCTTCTCGTTCGAGTACGTGCTCACTAACCTGCTGTTTGTGCCCTTCATGTCGGGTGCAGCGCACAACGGTGACATGTCCACCGTGACCTTCGGTTTCAGCGCCCAATCTGATGAATCACGCCACATGACACTGGGCATCGAGTGCATCAAGTTCATGCTGGAGCAGGACCCCGCCAACGTGCCGATCGTGCAGGGCTGGATCGACAAATGGTTCTGGCGCGGTTACCGCTTGCTGAGCATCGTGGCCATGATGCAGGACTACATGCTGCCCAAGCGCGTGATGAGTTGGCGCGAGAGCTGGGAAATGTATGTGGAAGAAAACGGTGAAGCCCTGTTCAAGGACCTGGCCCGCTACGGCATCCGCAAGCCCAAGGGCTGGATTCAGGCTTGCGAGGGCAAGGACCATATCAGTCACCAGACATTTGCCGTGTTTTACAACTACAACGCTGCCGCTCCCAT
>JAABRC010000182.1 GCA_011391115.1 Candidatus Egaibacter danicus
TCTTCCATGGTTTCGTCATCCAGATGGGATGTGTCGGCCCAACCCACCAGCGTGAACCCGTCGGGGGTCCACAGCAATCTGTTGATGGCTGCATTGCCCAGTGCCCATGTGCGGGGGGCCTGCAGGTCCAACCCGGTCGCCGCGCGGTACAGGATGTCCATCACGCCGCCATGGGCCACCATCACAATCTGCTCGCCCATGTGCCGCGCTGCCAGGGCGTGGGCTGTGTCCAGCACACGCTGGCGAAATTGCAGCAGCGACTCACCTTCGGGCGGCGACCACTCCGGCTCACGTTTGCGCCAGCGAAGCGTTTCCTGAGGCCAGGTGGTTTCGATTTCGGCATAAGTCTTGCCCTGAAACGTGCCAAAGCCGCGTTCCCGCAGGCCTTCATTGGTCTGCAGCTGCAGGCCGGTGGCGTCGGCGATCGATATCGCCGTGTCCCAAGCGCGCAGCAGGTCGCTGCTGTAGAGCGCGGCATTCGGCTCGCGGGCAGCCAGCGCGCGGGCGACGCGCTGGGCCTGCCAGCGGCCGGTCTCATTGAGCGGGATGTCGAGTTGCCCCTGGATGCGTGTTTCAACGTTCCAGGCAGTTTCTCCGTGGCGTACTGCGATGATTTGGGTGGCTTGCATCAGCCGGATTTTACGGATTGCGTGGCGCCTCGATATTGATGCGCCGCGCGCCTTGCGGCGGATTCGGGAAATCTCGCAGTGCGGCCTCCAGCATGGCCGGCAACACCGCATCACTGTGTGCCGCCGGCCCGTCATGCACGGCCCGGGTTTCGTAGACGACTTTTGCGCTGGCCAGATTGCGCAGGATCAGGCTCACTTCGCGCACGTACCAAGGCGGATCTGGAAACGGATACATCGGAAACCACAGGCCAACACCACTGCCATGATTACTAAGTTGAACACTGCCCGACCACATGCCCTGACGCCATGGGTCATTCCAGGGTGACCTGTTTTCGCGAATAAGTCCTTCGCTGACCTGCACACTGTACTGGGCAGCGGCGTCATCACGTCGCAAACCCACTTTGCCAAGGGCATTTTCGGTAAAACTTTCCAGCAAAGTCTGCCGGCTGTTACCCAGCTGGGATGGCAGGCGCTCAAACCGGTACGTCGCGCCGGCTGGAATGGCAGGCTGGGTAGCGTAGGACCGCACTTCTGAATCCACCATCATGACCGTGGAACAGGCGCTCAACAGGCTGGCGGCTGCAAACAGTGCCACCGCTGCAAAAATAGACGAGATGGAACGTTTCATGACTCCCCTCCTGTGCTGAAAAATCTGCCCCCTTAACCCCTTATGACCTGCAGTCCCGGCAGGGCTCGGGCCGTAATTGTTGGGAACTCGTCTGCATCAAATGCCTTGTCGCCATCGTCACTGGCCACGCCGGTTATCTTCAGACCCTTGAAATCGTAACGGGTTCCATCCATCAGGTGTGACGGCACCACGTTTTGCAACGCGCTGAACATGCTCTCGATGCGGCCGGGATGTTTTTTCTCCCACTCCCGCAACATCTGGCCCACCTGTTTGCGCTGCAGATTCTCCTGACTGCCACACAGCGTGCAGGGGATGATGGGGAATTCGCGGTGCGTGGCCCAGCGGGTCAGGTCTTTCTCGGCCACGTTGGCCATGGGGCGAATGACAATGTGTTTGCCATCGTCGCTGACCAGCTTGGGGGGCATGCCCTTGAGTTTGCCGCCAAAAAACATGTTCAGAAAGAAGGTTTGCAGCATGTCGTCACGATGGTGGCCCAGCGCAATCTTGGTGGCGCCCAGTTCATCGGCCACCCGGTACAGAATGCCCCGGCGCAGACGGCTGCACAGGCTGCACATCGTCTTGCCTTCGGGGATGACGCGCTTGACGATGGAATAGGTATCCTGGTTTTCAATGTGAAACGGCACGCCCAGCTGCTTCAGATAGGCGGGCAGGATGTGGTCGGGAAAGCCGGGCTGCTTCTGGTCCAGATTGACGGCAATCAGTTCAAACCGCACGGGGGCTCGGGCCTGCATCTTCAGCAGGATGTCGAGCATGCCGTAGCTGTCTTTGCCGCCGGATACACACACCATCACGCGGTCGCCTTCTTCAATCATGTTGAAGTCCACGATGGCCTGTCCCACCTGGCGGCACAGGCGCTTTTCCAGCTTGTGCGTCTCGCGCTCAATCTTGAAGTCGACTTTGGCGTCCCCTGGCGATGGGACGATTTCAGGCTCAACCCACACGGCGCTCATACCCATTGCCCTGTTTCAACGCGAATGGCCACTTCGCAGTCGTCAAAAATTTCCAGCTTGGCAATCTTGACCCGCACGCCCAGTACGCCAGGCAACTGCATGAGCCGGTTGGCCAGTTTGCCAATCAGGCTTTCCAGCAGGTTCATGTGCTCGGCAGTACATTCCTCGATGATGATTTTTCTTACCTTGCGGTAGTCCAATACATGAAGGATCTCGTCGTTGAGGGGCAGCAACGGCTGGATTCCCAGGTTCAGTTCCGCATCCACCTGAATAGGCTGGGGCGCTGTTTTTTCAAATTCCAGAATGCCCAGGCTGGCGTCAAAGCGCAAGCCGGTCAGCGTCAGTGTCTGGTTGCCGTCGAGTTTGTTCATGGGGGTATGAGCGGCCAGCCGCTGGTTACATCAGCGAAAAATCGCGTTCGAATTTCATCAGGTGCTGGCCGCCATCCACCAGCAATGTGGTGCCGGTGATGGACTGGTTGTCCAGCGCGAATTTGACGGTTGCTGCAACATCGGCCGGCGTGGATGAGCGCCCCAGCGGGGAGAGTTTGTGTCGCGCCTTGAACTGTTCATCCGAGAGCATCGGGCTGGTCAAGGTCAGCCCCGGCGCCACGCCCACCACGCGAATCTGGGGCGCCAGTGCCATGGCCAGCATGGTGGTGGCGGCTTCCAGCGCCGCTTTGGACAAGGTGTAGCTGAAAAAATCGGGGTTCTGGTTCCACAGCTTCTGGTCCAGAAGGTTGACCACCACGCCCGTGGCCGGGTCGCCATGCTCACTTCCAGGTCTGGCCTTCACGTGGCTGTAGAGCGCCTGCGACAGCAAAATGGCGGCTCCAGCGTTGCTGCGCATGTGTTTTTCCATGGCGGCGAAACCAAAGCTGGCCGCAGTGTCGTGCTCAAACGTGGAGGCGCTATTGACCACGGCATCCACGTGCCCAAAATGGCTGATCACGCTGGGCAACAGGTTGCGCACCGCGGTTTCATTTGACAGATTGGCACGAAATGGGGCACTGGCCCCCGCCAGTCGTGCGCAGTCAGCTACTGTTTTGGTAGCATCTTCCAGCGAATCGCGGTAGTGCACGGCCACCTGCCAGCCGTCCCTGGCCAGCGCGAGCGCAATCTCGCGACCCAGGCGTTTGGCAGCGCCGGTCACCAGAACGGTACGTTTGACGGGTTGTGTGGTGGAAGGGACGGGCATTCGGGGACAATTCGCTCTGCAATGACAACACCCCAGAGTTTAACGACCGCCCTTCACTCCCGCCTGACGCAAGCCATTCAGGCGCAGGGAGGCTGGATCGGGTTCGATACCTTCATGAGTCAGGCCCTGTACACACCGGGATTGGGCTACTACACCAACGAAGGCGCGATTTTTGGCACCATGCCCAGAGGAGTGAAGGGGCAGGGGAGTGATTTTGTCACGGCGCCCGAGATGTCACCGTTTTTTGGAAAAGCTCTGGCGGCACAGGTGGCACAGGCTCTTTCAGTTACCCAGACCCGCGACGTTTGGGAGTTCGGCGCAGGCTCTGGCGCGCTGGCGCTGCAGTTGCTGGAGGCCCTGGGTGAGCAGATTCGCAGCTACACCATCGTTGATTTGTCCGGATCGCTGAAAGCCCTGCAGCAGCAAACGCTCTCAGCCCACACCGGCAAAGTGCGCTGGGTGAGCGAGTTGCCGGCGACTTTTAGCGGCGTGGCGGTGGGCAATGAGGTGCTGGATGCCATGCCGGTCAAATTGCTGGCCCGCGTCAAGGGTATCTGGCACGAGCGTGGTATTTCTCTGGACTCGTCCCAAACTGAACCCGCTCTGGTTTGGCAGGATCAGGCAACTGGTCTGCGACCACCTGTGGAGATACCCGGTACCTACGACTACGTGACGGAAATTCATCCCCAGGCCGAAAGTTTTGTGCGGACGCTGGGCGAGCGACTGGCGCAGGGTGCCGTGTTCCTGATTGACTATGGTTTCCCGGAAGGGGAGTATTACCACCCCCAGCGCCATATGGGAACCGTGATGTGCCATCGAGCCCATCTGATGGACGCCAATCCGCTGGCCGACGTCGGGCTCAAGGACATCACGGCGCACGTGAATTTCACGGGTATTGCGCTGGCCGCGCAGGACATTCCCGACTTTGGTGTGCTGGGCTACGCCACGCAGGCCCGTTTTCTGATGAACTGCGGCTTGGTCAGTCTGCTGGATGGTGCCCCGGTGGCTGAGCGCAGCATGGCGCAAAAACTGATCATGGAGCACGAAATGGGCGAGCTGTTCAAGGTCATCGGTTTTTTCAAGGGCGAGCCGTGGGATGCGCTCGGTTTTTCGCAGGGTGATCGCACCCATACCCTGTAGAACCCGAGGCAAGGCACCATGTTTCGCTGGCTGATTGTGGTCTTTTTGGCTTTGTTGCTGATCAATGGGTTGACGCCTCTGCTTGGCCGGCTGGGATTCGGCAAGCTGCCAGGCGATTTCCGTTTCCGGTTGTTTGGACGTGAGTGGTTTCTGCCCATCACCACCACCGTATTGCTCAGCTTGGTGGCTGGCCTGGTGGCCAAACTGATTTAGATTTTGGCGTTAGCATCGGCGC
>JAABRC010000183.1 GCA_011391115.1 Candidatus Egaibacter danicus
GCGTGTTGGTAGATTGCGGGTTGTTCCAGGGCTACAAACAGCTTCGGCTGCGCAACAGAACACCGCTCCCAATCGCCCCGGGCCAGATTACTGCTGTTCTTTTGACGCATGCCCATCTGGACCACAGCGGCTACCTTCCACTGCTGGCCAAAGAGGGTTTTTCAGGACACGTCTACACCACCAGTGGCACCCGTGATCTCTGCCGAATCCTGCTGCCCGACAGTGGGCACATCCAGGAGGAAGATGCCGCTTTTGCCAACCGCCATGGCTTCTCCGGACACTCGCCCGCGACGCCCCTCTATACGCGACAGGATGCGCTTGATTGTCTGCCACTGTTGAAGGCCGTTCCATTCGGTCAGCCTTTTTCGCCTGTCCCGGGGTGGCGCGGCACATTCTCCTCCGCCGGTCACATACTGGGTGCATCCAGCCTGTTGCTGGAAGTAGCCGGTCGCCGAATACTCTTCTCCGGCGACTTGGGTCGCCCCGATGACCTGATCATGAACCCGCCTGACAATGCGCCAGGGGCTGACACCGTGTTGATCGAATCAACCTACGGAGACCGGACGCACCCCACAGAAGACGTCCTCGCCGAATTGGGGCCACCACTTAAGAAATTGGCCAAACGTGGCGGTGTTGCGGTTGTCCCTGTGTTTGCGGTTGGTCGGGCGCAAGCCCTGCTCCATGCTATTCATGTTCTGAAAGCCAACGGCACCCTGCCACGTTCCTTGCCAGTATTTCTGGACAGCCCCATGGCGGTTCATACAACCCATCTGTTTGAACACCATCCAGGTGAGCACCGACTCAGCACCAAAGATGCCTATTCACTGACCCGAACCGCCACCATGGTCAGCAGCACGGACGATTCCCGCGCCCTGGCCAGCCGGCACGGACCGATGGTAATTTTGTCTGCTAGCGGCATGGCAACCGGTGGTCGCGTATTGCACCACCTCGCACTGTATGCAGGCAACCACCGGAACATGATTATTCTGACGGGCTTCCAGGCTCCGGGCACACGTGGCGCAACGCTGGCTGGCGGAGCGAAATCTGTGCGCATTCATGGGCGCGACGTCGAAGTAAACGCCGAAATCGTGCAGTTGGAATCGGCTTCGGCTCATGCTGATGCAAACCAGATTCTCGCCTGGCTACGAACGATGCGCAGAGCCCCTGATCAGGTTTACGTGGTCCACGGTGAACCCGGTCCGTCTGACGAACTCCGCAAACGCATCAAGCACGAACTGGGATGGCGTGCCATGGTGCCAGAGCATGGCTCTACATGGCCCACCTGAAAGCAGATTAACGCACCAGCAAGACAGGGATCTTGCTGTGCGCCAGTACTTGCGTAGCGACAGAACCCATGACCAGATTGACCAACGCGCCATGTCCATGCGAACCCATGATCAGCAAATCGAACTTACCCGCATCAGCAAATTTACCGATGGCTTCGCCGGCTGGCCCGACCTTCCAGGAACTCTTGGCATCAATGCCATGACGAAGAAGAAACTTGCAGACAGGCCCCAGAATTTTTTCGGCTTCTTCCTTGTGAAACTGATCCACAACTTCTTTTCCCACCGCTGCACGTGCCCGCGCCGGCAAGGCGGCTTGAGCCGTGAACACCGAGTACTCGTTGCCGGTGGTAAACAGTTCGTCATGCGTCACAAGATAAGCCAGCATTTTCTTGGTGAAGTCACTTCCATCGACAGCGAGAAGAATTTTCATAAGTACTCCTTGTTACGGGTTCCAGTTTATTCGGTGATGCTACGTCAGATTCTTGACCCAAGTCAAAAATGGCACACCATGGATAATGAAAAGTCATGAAACGCTCCTCACCCAGACACTACACGCCGGACGCTGCCAGCAGCATCACCCGGGTTGCAGGCATTGAGGTTGGGCATTTCACCGACCCGCGTCGCCCGACAGGCTGTACTGTGATCATCGCGCGTGACGGTGCAGTTGCCGGTGTAGACGTCCGCGGTGCTGCACCGGGCACCCGCGAGACCGATTTGCTGCATCCGTCCAATCTGGTAGCGCAAGTGCATGCCATTACGCTGTCTGGCGGCAGTGCCTGGGGACTGGATGCTGCCTCTGGTGTAATGCGATGGCTGGAGGAAAACGGCATTGGTCTTCCTGTCCACTATGGTCTGGTGCCCATCGTGCCCGCAGCCGTTCTGTTTGATCTGCCGGTTGGCGACCCTGCCATCCGACCAGATGCTGCCGCCGGTTATGCCGCCTGTGTGGCAGCCAGTACCAGCCCCCCAGCCGAGGGCAATGTGGGTGCGGGTGCAGGCGCACTGGTTGGCAAACTCTTTGGCATCGACAGGGCCATGAAGGGTGGCATCGGCAGCGCCTCCATCATGATTGATGGCGTGACAGTCGGAGCCATTGTGGCCTGCAACGCACTGGGTGATGTCGTCGATCCATCTACTGGAGAGGTGATTGCCGGCGTGCGTACGTCGGCACATGGCCTTTCACTGCTTAACGGCCGGCAAGCTCTCCTGGAAGGCAAACTCGCCGAGCCAGTACTGGCAGGCACCAACACGACGTTGGGTGTTGTTGCCACCGACGCGATACTCACGAAAGCCCAGGCACATCGTTTGGCGCAAGTCGCCCACGATGGCCTGGCGCGCACCATCAATCCTGTTCATACGATGTCAGATGGTGACACCCTATTTGCCATGGGTACGGGTAAAGCTGGCAAAACGCTGGGCATGATGGCGCTGGCGACGGCCGCCGCTGAAGTAACGGCAGTCGCGGTTGTCAGGGCCGTACTGGCAGCGCGGGGAATCACGCAAGATGGAATCGATTGGCCTGCAGCATGCGATTTGAAGCAGTCGAACTGAACCACCACAAACAACCTATGCCCAAAGCCATACGCAATACCTTGCTGTCATTGCGCGATCTGCTCGCGTCTGCAGGCCCTTTCATCCTGCTGGCAGCAGCCCTGCTGATACTGGCCTATTGGTGGCTCGACCCCAACCCGCCAAAAAGGGTTACCCTGGCCACGGGACCAGCGCAAAGCGCCTACGCCGAATTCGGGTCACGTTACGCCAAGGCGCTGGCCGCCAATGGCATACAGGTTGTACTGCTTCCCAGCGAGGGTTCTTCCGCCAACCTGCAACTTGTGCGCGAGGGCAAGGCTGATCTCGGGTTTGTACAGGGCGGCAGCGCCATACAACAAAGTACAACCGGCGATAACATCCCTGCTTCTCTGGGAAGTCTGTTTGTGGAACCCGTGTGGTTGTTCTACCGCGCTGAATCTGCTGCGAAAGTGACGCCTGCAGGCGCGCTGACCTCGTTAACCCAGCTCAAGGGACTGCGAGTCAACGTGGGAACAGCTGGCAATGGTGTACCCAATCTGATGAATGCACTGTTCGATGTCAATCGCATCGAGCCATCCAGCATGACACTGTCTCAACTGGATCAGACTTCAGCGACGGTGGCTTTTCTGAATGGCGAACTGGATGCGCTGGTATTCGCGTCAGCTCCAGAATCCCTGATGGTGCAGATGCTGCTGCAAACACCAGGCGTCAAGCTGATGGACTTTGCACAGAACGAGGCCTACTCCCGCAGACTTCCATTTCTTGCGCCTGTGTCACTGCCTCGCGGCGTCGTGGACCTGGCGTCCGACCTGCCCGCCACAGACGTGAGGCTGGTGGCACCAACCACCACACTACTGGCTGGGCGCAACGTGCACCCGGCCTTACTCCAGTTGTTTTCTCAGGCCTCTCTCACATTTCACGGCGGTGCAGGCTGGTTCAGCCGGGCACACGAGTTTCCCAACACAGCCAACACCGAGTTCCCCCTCGCCAAGGAAGCAGAGCGAACCATCCAGAATGGTGTGCCGCTCCTGCAGCGGTATTTGCCATTTTCCCTGGCCAATCTGATGGAGAGAATGTGGCTGGCGCTGGGTATCATCATTGCAGTTTTGCTGCCACTGAGCCGCATCATTCCTCCGCTGTATGAATTCCGGATCCGATCCAGGGTCTTCCGCTGGTATGGTCAGCTCAGGGAGATCGAGAGCCGACTGAACTCGGAGACTGGCTCAGCGCAGGCGCTGGTCGCAGAACTGGACCAGATGGAAGAGCGCGTTGGAAAAATCTCCGTTCCGCTGTCGTACACAGACGAGTTGTACGCGCTTCGCAATCACATTCAACTGGTCCGGCAAAAAATGCTCAAGGCGTGACGCTTACTTCAACGCCTTAAACCGCATCCGCTTGGGCTTGGCACCCTCTTCGCCCAGACGCTTCTTCTTGTCGGCCTCGTATTCCTGGTAATTCCCGTTGAAGAACGTCCACTGGCTATCCCCTTCACAGGCCAGAATGTGCGTAGCAATACGGTCCAGAAACCATCGATCATGGCTGATCACCATGATCGTACCCGCGAACTCCAGCAAGGCATCTTCCAGCGCACGCAGCGTTTCCACATCCAGATCGTTGGAAGGTTCATCCAGCATCAGCACATTGCCGCCGGCAATCAGGGTTTTGGCCAGATGCAGGCGCCCGCGCTCACCACCCGACAACGTGCCCACGCGTTTTTGTTGATCTGCACCGTTAAAATTGAACCGTCCACAATACGCGCGACTGGCCATCTGGAACTTGCCGACATTCAGAATGTCCAGCCCGCCGGACACGTCTTCCCAGACGGTTTTTTCGTTCGACAGATC
Organism: Candidatus Egaibacter danicus; assembly: GCA_011391115.1. The sequence goes on from JAABRC010000183.1 coordinate 4,661, forward strand.
GTCCCGGTTCTGGTCCACAAACGCCATCTTGACGGTGGCGCCAATCTTGACCTCACCGCTGTCGGGCTTTTCCTTGCCCGCAATCATTCGGAACAGAGTGGACTTGCCTGCCCCGTTAGGGC
>JAABRC010000184.1 GCA_011391115.1 Candidatus Egaibacter danicus
TACGGCGTGAACTGGTTCAATCTGCCGCTGCTGGACGCGCAGGGCAAAGACATCAATACGCAGTTCAGCGCTGAAGAACACCGCTTTGGCATCCATGCGGGCGAGATTGAAACATCCATGATGCTGGCACTGAACCCTGAGCGCGTGCAGATGGCGCAGGCGCAAAATTTCCACTCCACGTCAAAAGACCGTGCAGAAAAATTTGCCATTCTGGGCAATGGAAAAAGTGCCAAACTGGGCTGGCAGATGCAGGACTACAACCCTGCCGGGGCGGTGGGCAATGCCGCTGCGGCGACGGCTGCAAAGGGGCAGGCGGTTGTGGATGCGGCGGGCCGCAGCCTGGCGAAGCTGCTGTTGGAGATTGACCAGCTGTCAGCGGACACGCTGGTAAACCAGACCCGTTTCACGAACCCAAATCGATAGTCACCGCCAGCGGCACACCGCGTGGCGCCTCGTAGTCGGCCAGCACCCAGGTGCGGGTAGACAGACGGGCCGATTCAGCGAGGCGTTCGATCACGATGTTGATGGACGCCATGTCCAGTGCTGCAAACGGCTCGTCCAGCAGTGTGACCGCAGCGCCCGATGCAAATGCTGCCGCCAGCCAGACCTTGCGCTTCGACCCTGCAGACAACATGTACAGCGGTTTGTGCTCATGCTCGGACAGTGACAGCACGTCAATCAGGTCGGCAAGCGCCCGGTCGTCAAACTGTGGATAGCGCGGACGCAGGGAATTGAAATACGCGGCAACCGTCAGCTGGTCAAACGCGGTTGATTTCGGGTCTGTCCAGAACACCGGTGGCTGAGAATCGACCCGACCTGCCTGGGGCTTCAAATCGCCTGCCAGCAAACGCAACAGCGTGGTTTTCCCCGCGCCGTCACCACCCGTGACAAGCGTCACGCCCCTGGGAACATGCGCAGAAAGCCCCGTGAACAGCTCGCGCTGAGGGTAGTGGAAGGTCAGCCCCTCAATCTGCAGCACCACGGGAGAACCTATGGCTTGCTGCGCCGTGCGCGATTCAGGGACAGGGTTGCCGCACGCGGGTCCATGCCATACATATCGGCAAAGGCCTGAACGGTTTTTTGTCCGCTGGCTTCGAATGCGCGCAGCAGCGCCTCGTCTTTTGCCGAGCGTGCTGCGGCTTCTGCCAGTGCTTCGTCCAACGCTGCGTTGGCGTCTTCGTCACGGCTGCGGACCAGCTCTGCATAGGCTTCGCGGGACAGGCCAGACGCCTCAAATGCCTGAACGATGCGCTCGATCAATTTCGGGCGCAGGTCTTCATTGGCGCGGCCCTGGCGACGGCGAAACACTTCCAGCAGGGCGTGGTGCACATGCTCCGGCGCCATCGCTTCCACGGCCTGGCCCTGCAGGTCATGGCGCTGATGCCCCGCGGCCACGCTGGACAGGTAACGCGTGGAGCGGGTGTGAAAAGCCAGTGCGTCTTTCAGCGTTTCGCGCTCGAACGCGTCCGGGTGCGCTGCCAGCAGGTCCTGAAAAATGCCGCGTTTGAGCGGCAGGAACATGTCGCCAAACAGATGCGGGTATAACGCCGCCAGTTTTTCCAGCACCGGCAGGGCGCGTGGCTGTTTTGAGCGTGCGGGGGGAGCGGGTGTTTCAGGCAAAGTTTCAGGCAGTGTTTCGGTCATGTTCAAAGCGGCAAGGGCAGGCAGAAAAGCCCTCTATCATGCCAGCTTGCCATGGGGCCTGGTCAAGCCATTTCGATGTTCCACCAATCGGGCAGCAGCGAGCGGTAGCGGCGCTCGCCATACCGCGCATCCAGCAGCAGCACTGACCCGGTATCGGTTTCGGAGCGGATCACCCGGCCGGCAGCCTGCACCACCTTCTGCATGCCGGGAAACACATAGGTGTAGTCATGTCCGCGGCCAAAGCGCGCCTCCATGCGTTCACAGATGGCCTGGTTGACATCATCAAACTGCGGCAGGCCGAGCGTTGCCACAAAGGCACCGATCAACCGCTTGCCCGGCAGGTCCACGCCTTCGCCAAACACACCGCCCAGCACGGCAAAGCCAATGCCCTGGCCAGCCACATCAAACTGTTTCAGGAAGGCTTGCCGATCGGCTTCCAGCATCTGGCGCGCCTGCACCCAGACCGGGATGTCGGCGAAGCGCTGCTGCAGCGCTTGCTGCGCCATCTCCATGTAATCAAAGCTGCTGAAAAAAGCGAGGTAGTTGCCGGGGCTCGCCCGGAACTGCGTGACCATGGCATTGACCAGCGCAGCGAGCGAGCTGGCACGGTCATCACGGCGGGTGGAGATGCGCTTGATCCGCACGCTCAATTGCTCGGGCCTGAACGGGCACGGAATGTCCATCGACCGGGTGGTCTCGGGCAAGCCCAGCAGGTTGATGTAGTAGTCGGCCGGGTTGAGCGTGGCGGAAAACATCACCATAGAGTCGGCCGCCTGGATGCGTGCCGCCAGAAAATGGCCGGGCACGATGTTGCGCAGCGTCAACCGGCCCGCACCCAAGCTGGACGCGTCTGCTGCCATGCCGTCGATCTGGAACTGGGATTCTTCTTCCGTTCCAATTTCCGGCAGCAACAGGGCTGTTTGCGCCCGGTCAAACTCACATAGCGAGTGGTCGCCAAACTCTTCGGCCAGTGCAGCAAAACCCAGCGTGCCAAAGTAAAAAGGCAGCAGGGCGCCGTGGGCATCGGTCGGGTGGTCGTTCAGGTGTTCGCTGATCGTGCTGTTGAGCTTTTGCAGTGTGCGCCGCAAGGCCTCGGGCACTTCTTCCAGCAAGGCCCAGGTGGCATCGGGCGACTGGCGCGCAGCGGCGTCCAGCATCAGCTGCCACTGATTCAGCAACTCGTCCACACGAAAGCGAACCGATGGCGGCACGTGCGGGCGCACGGCCAGCGCCTGCGTGTGCGTCAGCTCCGCGCTGTACATGCTGCAGGCGCGTGAATAGAGGTTGTGCGCCTCGTCCACCAGCACGCTGATGCGCCACGATGCATCCACCGTCAGCGCGTAGAGCATGGCGCTGCGGTCGAAGTAGTAGTTGTAATCGCCCACCACCACATCGCTCCAGCGCACCATCTCATGCCCCAGGTAGTAGGGACAAATCTGGTGATCCAGCGCCAGCTGGCGCAGGCTGCGCTGGTCCAGCCAGCCGGTTGCTGCGGCATCCCGTCTGGCGGCCGGTAGCCGGTCGTAAAAACCGCGGGCCAGCGGGCAGGAGTCACCATGGCAGGTCTTGTCCTTGTGTTCGCAGGCCTTGTCTTTTGCCATCAGCTCGACAACGCGCAAGGGGAACGCGTGGCTGGATACGCCGTTGTTTCTGATCTTTCCCAGCGCATCCAGTGCCACCTGGCGCCCCGGCGTCTTGGCGGTTAAAAAGAACAGCTTGTCGGTTGAGCGAACCGGCATCGCACGCAGCGCAGGAAAGATCGTGCCAATCGTCTTGCCGATGCCGGTGGGCGCCTGCACCAGCAAAGGGTACGACTGAGTGCAGGCCCGGTAAACGCCCGCCGCCAGCTCCCGCTGACCCGCGCGAAACGGCTTCTGCGGAAATTCCATGGCCTCCAGTGCAGCGTCCCGTGCCGTGCGGTGGGCCTGCTCCTGTCGCGCCCAGCCTAAAAATGGCTCGCACATCGCTTCAAAAAAGACACGCAACTCGGTTGCCGTGCAGGTTTCACTGACGGGGTGCTCGGTCTGGTCCGTCACATCAAAATAGACCAGCGTCAGGTTGATGTTGTCGAGCGAGCGGCTCTCACACATCAGCCAGCCATAGACCTTGAGCTGGGCCCAATGCAGCTCGCGGTGGTTCCAGCCAATCGCCTCCAGCGCGCCCCTGAAGGTTTTGACCTCTTCCAGCTCGTTGCGGCTGGCGTTATAGCCGTCCGCGCGGCCACGTACCTGCAGGCCCTGATAAGTGCCCGAGAGGCTGACTTCTGCCTCATGGTCCGGGCCGCGGCGCTGGGCCACCAGCGTGTGCCCTTCGCGGCCCTGCTGCGCGGTGGGTACCGGTGTGAAGCGCAGGTCCAGATCACCCGCCTTGGCCGCAAACTCGCACAGGTTGCGCACCGACACGGTGTAGCGCGCAGCTTCCATTGACACGTCAGCATCGGCGGTGGTCATTGCGCGGGCGCCTGCTCCAGAAGCCAGGACTGCGCTGGCGCGTCGTCCAGATCAGCCGTGAACGACGTCAGCGGTGTTGATTTCGCCAGCGCCATCCACAGTGAAAACGGTAAGTCCGGCACAGCCCGCTTGGGCGCCGTGCGTGCTACTTCCAGCCGGCCTGCTTCAGCGATCAGCACGCCGCATTCCAGTGGAACTTCGTCAGCGGTGCCAATCGGCCGTCCTTTGCTGTCGCAGCCCAGCACGTACCAGCACTGCCCGCCCACATCCAGATAGCTGTCGCGTTTGTCTCTGGATTTCAGGTCGCCCAGCAGGTCAGCCCGGCTCACTTTAATTTCGTGAACCACGGGTTCGAGGTAACCGGCCACCGACGTGTTGCGGATGGAAAAGACATCGGGCTTGCAGATCTTCCAGCGGTTGGCCTCATCGGGTTCGGACGGCAGCCGTGCGCGCACGCTCAAATCCGTCCAGACGATACGGCCATCCCGCAGCATCGTTTGTGCAACCAAATCCACCAGTGCATCGTGGCTGGAGAGGGCCAGTCGGTTCTTGTGAAACGCCTGCGCCAGAACCGTGATACCGGTGTCGGTAACCCGCCGCTTCTCGTGCCCGTCCGGCAAAACCACGCGTTCGAGCAGCCCGGCAGCGAGC
>JAABRC010000185.1 GCA_011391115.1 Candidatus Egaibacter danicus
AGGCGTATTTTGTTCGACTCGAATTGCAGTTAAAGCATTCATTTTAGTAAAGCTATTAGTTTTAATTAAACGGCGATCGGATCTAAATTACACTCGCACGCTTCTGCTGGCTGGGATAAAACCAGCCAACACCAGCCATTTTCCAGAGAGCAGGCACCTCCATGACCTCAATTTCAATTCGTGTTCTGGGTGAATCCCTGATGGACTGCGTCGCCCAGCCCGATGGGCAATTGCGCCCTTTAATGGGAGGCAGTCCATTCAATATGGCACGGGCTGCGGCCTTGCGCGGCGCAGAAACCGGTTATTTGAACCCGCTGTCCACTGACTATTTTGGCGACCAGCTGGCGCGACAACTTCAGCACGACAAGGTGCTGGCCCTTTCCCCGAGAAGTCCCCTTCCAACATCGCTTGCCGTTGTGCAGATCACGAACGGTCAACCCAGCTATGGTTTTTACCGCGAAGGTGTTGCCGACCGTGACTACACGCCCGAGGTCATCCTCACCATGTTGCGCAGCACGGCTTCGCCAGGTGTGCTGCACACTGGTTCGCTGGCACTGGTGCCGCCCGAGCACGAGAAGGTTCTGGCTGTGGTCAAAGGCGCCAAAGCGCTGGGCTGGGCCATCAGTGTGGACATCAATCTGCGCCCCAGGCTGGCATCCAGCATGGCACTTTACCGGGCCGCAGTGCTCGAACTGGCCTCGCTGGCCGACTGGCTCAAAGCCAGCGACGAAGACTGGTCGACGCTGGGGCTGGGCGACCTGACGCTTGAGCAGGCAGGCACCGCTGTTCAATTTTTCACCGCCCGCGGAACGCAACGTGTCGCACTCACCTTCGGCGCTCAGGGTGCGTACCTCAGCGTGGACGGGCAAGTAGCCACGCAAACTGCGCCCCAAGTGCAGGTTGTCGACACCGTCGGCGCCGGTGACACGTTCTGGGGCAACTGCCTGGCTGACTGGGCCATGGATACCGAGGGCGCAGCGCAGCGCGTGGGCACAACACTGGGCAACGCCATGCTGGCAGCCGCCATCAACTGCAGCCGCGCCGGGTGCCAGCCACCTACATTCGCGGAACTGGATCAAGCCAGTACCCAATAAATTGCACCATATTAGGGTTTTCCATTACTAAACTCACTTGATTTAGTAATGTTCATTCGATTATAGTTTCTCCTACGGGCTCTAACCCGTTTGTTGACTTAACTTGCCGGTCCTTTCCGGCTTTTACCCATACCAGGAGACCCGAATGAAACACACCACAACCCTCGCCCTGACCGCTCTGGCATTTGCCGCGTCCAGCGCATTTGCTGCCGAGCCCGTGATCGGGCTGATCACCAAGACCGACAGCAACCCCTTCTTCGTGAAGATGAAGGAAGGCGCTGAAGCCGCTGCCAAGAAGGCCGGCGCCAAACTGCTCAGCGCCGCAGGCAAGCAGGACGGTGACACCGCAGGCCAGATCAGCGCCATGGAAAACATGGTTGCCGCTGGCGCCAAGACCATCCTGATCACTTCTTCCGGCGATGCCATCGTCCCAACGATCAAGAAAATCAAGGCACAAGGTGTGCAGGTGATTGCTCTGGACAGCCCGGTGGACGAAGCCGATGCTCTGTTTGCCACCAACAACTACAAGGCCGGCGAGTTGATTGGCCAATACGCCAAGGCGGCACTGAAAGGCAAGAAGCCTGTTATCGCCACGATGGACCTGTTCCCCGGCCACCCCGTGGGCGCACAGCGTCACAACGGTTTCCTGGCCGGTTATGGCCTGAAAACGCTGGATGCCAAGAGCAACGAACTGGCCAAGCCTGATGAAGTGGTTTGCATGGCTGACAGCTTCGGCGACGCAGCCAAGGGCCAGACCGGCATGGAAAACTGCCTGCAGAAGAATCCCAACATCAACGTGGTGTACGCCATCAACGAACCCGCAGCCGCCGGCGCTTACAAGGCTCTGAAGGCCGCTGGCAAGGAAAAGGATGTTGTGATCCTGGGTGTTGACGGCATGTGCAGCAACGGTGTTGGCAACGTTGAAAAGGGTGTTATTGCTGCAACCAGCATGCAATACCCCCTGAAAATGGCTGCGATGGGTGTGGCTGCCGGCGTGAAGTACGCCAAGGATGGCAAGCGTCAGACCGGTTATACCGACACCGGTGTGGACCTTGTGGCGTCCAAGCCGATGGCTGGCGTGAAGAGCATTGACACCAAGACCGCACGCGCACAGTGCTGGGGTGACTAATTGACTCTGACGGATGGTCTGTTTAAATACGTGACCTGAGTCCGGGCCTGTCTGGTACAGGCTCTTCCTCGAAAGTCCCGCGGTGCGGGGCTTTCGATCCCCTCATAGTGCTTTGCTGGTTCATTGCGACTGTCTGGCACAGGAACTTTATTCAAGCTCACACCATGAACTCGCTCAAAGCCAAACTTCCTCCCATGGGAACTCTAGGTCCAGCCATCGCCCTCGTATTGGCCTGTACCTTTTTCTCGTTTCAGCACGAAAATTTTCTTACGCTGAAGAACTTCTCCTTGATTCTGCAGCAGGTGATGGTGGTGGGCACCATCGCCATTGGTCAAACACTGATCATCCTGACCGCGGGCATTGACCTGTCCTGTGGCATGGTCATGGCCCTTGGCTCCATTGTCATGACCAAATTCGCCGCCGACTATGGCCTGAGTGCGCCGGTAGCCATTTTGTGCGGTATTGCCGCCACGACGCTATTCGGCCTGCTAAACGGACTGCTGGTGACGCGTGTCAAACTGCCACCGTTCATTGTGACCTTGGGCACCTTGAATATTGCCTTTGCCATCACCCAACTGTATTCCCGGGCACAGACCATTACCAATATTCCCGACGGCATGAACCTGCTGGGTGAAACCTTCGCTTTTGGTGGTGCCATGGTGCCCTTTGGCGTGGTGCTGATGCTCACGCTGTACGTCGCAGTCTGGATCTGGCTGCGCGAAACCGCACAAGGCCGCCATGTGTACGCCGTGGGCAACAGCCCCGAGGCCACCCGTCTGGCCGGTATTTCCACCGAGAAGGTACTGCTGGGCGTGTATGTGCTGGCGGGCGTGTTTTACGGCATTGCCTCCACGCTGACCGTGGCCCGCACCGGTGCCGGTGACCCGAATGGCGGTCAGACCGAAAATCTGGACGCCATTACCGCCGTCGTGCTGGGCGGCACAAGCCTGTTTGGCGGCCGCGGCATCATCCTGGGCACCCTGGTGGGTGCGCTGATTGTGGGGGTGTTCCGCAACGGCCTGACGCTGATGGGGGTATCGTCTGTGTATCAAATTCTGGTGACCGGTATCCTGGTGATTCTGGCCGTGGCCACCGACCAAATGTCCCGCAAAGGAGCACGTTAATGAGCGCCCCCCAAATCGTCATGCAGGCCAAAGGCCTGGTGAAACGCTATGGTCAGGTCACCGCGCTGGACGGTGCCGACTTCGAGTTGCGTGCAGGAGAAATTCTGGCCGTGATTGGCGACAACGGTGCCGGCAAGTCCTCGTTGATCAAGTGCCTATCTGGCGCCACCATTCCTGACGAAGGCGAAATTCAGCTCGACGGCAAAGTCATCCATTTCAAGAGTCCGATCGACGCGCGACTGTCCGGCATTGAAACGGTCTATCAGGATCTGGCCGTAGCCCCCGCCATGACCATCGCCGAAAACCTGTTCCTGGGTCGCGAATTGCGTCGCACCGGCCTGCTGGGCTTGCTCGGATTCATCGACAAAAAGAAGATGCTGGAAGAAAGCATTTCCCGCATGAACGACCTCAAGGTCGGCATCCGGTCCATGACACAAGCTGTTGAAACGCTGTCTGGCGGTCAGCGCCAGTGCGTGGCTGTAGGCCGTGCCGCTGCGTTCGCCCAGCATGTGGTCATCATGGACGAGCCGACTGCGGCGCTGGGTGTAAAGGAAGGCAACATGGTGCTGGAACTGATCCGACGCGTACGGGACAAGGGCCTGCCCGTGGTACTGATTTCGCACAACATGCCCCACGTCTTTGAGGTGGCCGACCGTATCCACATTGCCCGCCTTGGCAAGCGTGCCGCCGTGGTCAATCCCAAACACATCAGCATGAGCGACACCGTGGCCGTGATGACGGGTGCCAAGCTGGCCGAAGAGTTGCCCGAGGAGGCGCATGCTTAAGGGAATCAACCCGCTAATCACCCCCGATTTGCTCAAACTTCTGGCCGAAATGGGACATGACGACGCATTGGTTCTGGCCGATGCAAACTTCACCGCCCTGAGCCTTGGCATCGGAAAGCCGGTCTTACGGCTACCCGGCGCCAGCATGTTCCAGGTGGTGAAAGCAATCGACACGCTGCTGCCCCTGGCCGCAGACGTTGATCACCCGGTGGCTTTCATGCAGGTATCGGACACCACGGCGCCCTATCGCTCAGCCTTGCAGCGTGAAGTCCTGGGCCTGCTTGAAAACAGCCTGCTTCCTCATCAACAGTCCGAGCCTGTGGATCGGTTCGCGTTTTACGAGCGGGTACGCGGCGCTTATGCCATCGTCGTCACGGGTGAAATGCAGCCCTTTGTCAACTTTATCTTGCGCAAAGGCGTGATAGGCGAAAATCTGCGTCCATGACGCCTGATTTGACTTCCGAACCCAAACGCGACGCGCCGCTGCTGCGTCCTCGTGGCTCCAACCACGTCGGCATGCGCCAATTCAACGAGCGTGTCGTGTTGCAGGCCATCCGCCAAAACGGCAGCCTGCCCAAGGCCGATCTGGCCCGCCTGACTGGCCTCACCG
>JAABRC010000186.1 GCA_011391115.1 Candidatus Egaibacter danicus
GATTCATGGCGTGGCAGGCTCGGGCAAAACCATGATTCTGGGCTACCGCGCCGAGTACCTGGCCCGGGCCAGCACAGCCAGCACCAAGCCCGTGCTGATCCTGTGCTTTAACGAGCCCCTGGCCGTCAAGCTGGCCAGTGTGATGGAGGCCAAAGGCCTGACCAGCAGCGTGCATGTGCGGCATTTTCATAAATGGTGCCGCGACCAACTGGTGGCGTTTGGCCAGACGCTTCCCGACTACCACATGCCGGTGGCCGAGAAGATGGTGGAGATGGTGCAACGCGTCATCCACGGCGTGGAGCGCCAGCAAATCCCCAGCGGCCAATACCAGGCGGTGCTGATCGACGAAGGCCACGACTTTGCGCCCGAATGGCTCAAGCTGGTGACGCAAATGGTGGACCCCACCACCAACAGCCTGCTGGTGCTGTTTGACGATGCGCAGAGCCTGTATGAGCGCAGCCGCAGCAAGCAGTTCAGCTTCAAGAGCGTCGGCATTGCCGCGCAAGGTCGCACCACGATTCTCAAAATCAACTACCGCAACACCCAGCAGATTTTGCAGACCGCCAGCCTGATCGCCGCCGACCTGCTGACGGCCGACGACAAGGACGACGACGGCATCCCGCTGCTGCACCCCATCAGTTGCGGGCGTGATGGCGAGGCGCCGCTGTTCATCCGCCTGCCAAGCTTGCGCGAAGAAGCCTATGCGATTGCGGACCACCTGAACGCCGCGCACCAGGAGGGTCACGCCTGGGGCGACATGGCCATTCTGTGCCGCGACTGGAACACCATGGACCTGTGCGCGGCAGCCTTGCGCCAGCGCCAGCTACCGCACCATGTGCGCAAAAAGGCGGGCGATTTCAAACCCGGCAGCGACAGCATCCAGATCATGACCATGCATGTCAGCAAAGGACTGGAGTTTCCGGTGGTGGCGCTGCCGGGCGTGGGCCACATGCCGGCGCAGGATGAGGACGAGATGGAAGCGGCGCGGGTGTTTTATGTGGCGGCCACCAGGGCGACGCATAGGTTGATGATTGGGGTGGGTGGGGATGGGGGGTTTGGGCGGCGGTTGGGGTGACCCCGAATACCTCAGTCACAGACCGCCACGCGATCCCAAGGCCCACCATCCAAAATCAACTCACGCCGACACATGCTGCACACCGCTTACTACGAAGCCGACCTTGCCACCTTCTGCCATGCCAGTGAACATGAGGTACTCGGTGAGCTCACCGCCAGGCACAGTTTTGCCCTTGAAAATCAGCAACGGCACGCGTGGCAACAGCAGATCACGCTGCTAAAAGGCGCACTCGCCAGCCTCACAGTTGGCAGGATTTACTTTGAATTCGCCATCCCCCGCATGGGCAAGCGGGCAGATGTGGTCGTTCTTGTGCAGGGTATTGTCTTTGTCATTGAATTCAAGGTTGGTTCGGCCACGTTTGACCATGCCGCGCTGGAACAAGTGCATGACTATGCGTTGGACCTCAAAAACTTCCACAAAGGCAGCCACAGCGCAGCGATCTTGCCAATTTTGATCGCCACGAATGCGGTGAATCAGCAGCCGCCAAGCTATTGCTGGGCAGACGACGGCGTAGCCAAACCAGTCTGTGCGGTCCCCTCAGGTCTGGCCTGGATCATTGAATCGGTGATCGGGCAAACACGAACCACGCAGATAGACCACGCGCAGTGGTCGCGCTCAGGCTACCAACCAACCCCCACCATCGTGGAAGCGGCGCAAGCGCTGTATCGCAACCATGACGTCAGTGAGATTGCGCGCTCTGGTGCGGATGCGGAAAATTTGGGGCGCACCACCGACCGCATCAATGAGCTGATTGAAAACGCAAAAGCCGCCAACCGAAAAGTCATTTGCTTCGTGACCGGCGTTCCCGGCGCTGGCAAAACCCTTGCTGGCCTCAATATTGCCACCACGCGTGTCCTTAGCCATGCGGATGAGCATGCGGTATTTCTGTCTGGCAATGGTCCGCTAGTTGATGTGCTGAGAGAAGCCCTCGCCCGGGACCAGGCAGACCGGGAAGGTATGTCCAAAAAGGATGCAGCCCGCAAGGTGTCAGGGTTTGTCCAGAACATCCACCATTTCAGGGACGAGGCGCTGCGTGACCCCAAAGCACCTGTTGAACGCGTGGTGGTGTTTGATGAAGCGCAGCGCGCCTGGAACCGGGATCAAGCGACAAAGTTCATGCAACAGAAGCGCGGGCATGCGGACTTCGACATGTCCGAGCCGGCTTTCCTAGTAGGCGTCATGGATCGCCATGCGTCGTGGTGCGTCATCGTCTGCCTCATTGGTGGTGGTCAGGAAATCAATACCGGCGAAGCAGGTTTGGCTGAATGGGTCAACGTGATGGGCCAGCAATTTGCACATTGGGACGTGCATGTATCCAGTCGGCTTGATGACCCAGACTACATCTGGGATACCAAGACGGGCGAAGCGTTGAAAAAAGTTGCGGCAACCAAAGACGAAGCCTTGCACTTGGGGGTGTCAATGCGTTCGTTTCGGGCAGAGTCTCTTTCTGAGTTTGTCGGTCATGTGGTTGAGAACAGGCCCGAAGATGCCCGATTGACTTACAAAGATATAGCAGACCGCTATCCGATCCAATTGACACGTGATCTCAGCACTGCCCGCCAGTGGTTGCGGGACAAGGCGCGGGGAAGTGAGCGATTTGGTCTGGTTGCGTCGTCTGGGGCGAATCGGCTTCGTCCTGAAGGCATCTTCATGAAATCGCAGATTGACGCGCCGGTTTGGTTTCTGAATGACCGCGCCGATGTGCGGTCCTCCTTCTACCTTGAAGAAGTGGCAAGTGAATTTGACATTCAGGGCTTGGAGCTGGATTGGGCAGGGGTGTGCTGGGATGCCGACTATCGGATTGAGGATGGGTCGTGGACGCACTACAGTTTTCGTGGCACCAAATGGCAGCGGTCCCATGCCATTGACAAGCGACTATTCCTCAAGAACGCGTACCGCGTGATCCTGACCCGTGCGCGCCAGGGCATGGTGATCTTTGTGCCGAAAGGCAGTGCAACCGACCCCACTCGGCCCTGCGCCTATTACGACCAAACTTTCGACTACCTGCTGTCTTGCGGGCTGACTGAATTGGTCGCTGGGTGTCACCTTGTACCAGCAACAAACTAGCGGGAGTTGCCTGATTTCAACGGATACGACACTGAGCCCCGATGGTCCCGATCCGTCCCCGATCCCGGTCTGCGCAAACGCCGGGTGGCGGCTGACAAGGTCTCCATTCATGTGTCTTGATTTCCAAATCGCGCCACTTTATTTGTCGCGATAGTCCTTGTATGTCACTTTAAGTGGCGCGATACTGTCGCTATGAAGACCTGACCATTGATGCCTTCATCGCCCGCCTGCAAGCTGCGCAGGTGAAAACCGTGGTGGATGTCCGTGAGCTGCCTCTGTCGCGCAAGAAGGGGTTTTCAAAATCGGCTTTCTCCGCCGCCTTGTCAGCCCATGGCATTGCCTATCTGCACGCCCCCGCCCTGGGTTGCCCCAAGCCCATCCGCAACCAATACAAGGCAGATGGCAACTGGCAAACCTACACCCGCGATTTTTTTAAAGCCAGTTGGGCGGGCCAACGGTGACGCACCTGACCGCTAAAACAGCCCTGCCTGATCTGGGTTATCAGCAGGCGGCTTAGGCGGCTACCCCTGCCACAACAGCGACACCGGCCCCGCGTGCAGTTTCTCGTCAAACGGTGTGATCTGGTCGTGGTCGTGCAGCACCAGGCCTTGCACAAACTTGTCCCCCACAGCGGCTTGCAGTTGGCGCAGGCCGCGCAGATCTTGCGGGCGCACGGTGGCTGAGGCCTTGACCTCAATACCGACAACGCGTCCGCGCCGATCTTCCAGCACCAGGTCCACCTCGTCCTGATCCTTGGTGCGAAAGTGCGAGACGCGCAGGCGCTTGTCCGACCAGGTGGTGAGCTTGAGCACTTCAGACACCACAAAGTTTTCCAACAACGGACCGTAGGGCGTGCGGTCTTTCTGAAGCTCGCTGGCCGTGGCATCACGCAGCGCGGCAAGCAGGCCGCTGTCCAGAAAATGCAGCTTGGGGGTTTTGGTCAGGCGGCTCACGGCGTTGTGGGACCAGGGCGGCACCAGTCTTAGCAAAAATAGGCGCTCCAAAATGCCGACGTATTTCTGCGCCGTTGGCGCAGTCAGACCCAGCGCCGCGCCATAACTGCTGTGGTTGACCAGTTGCCCGGCGTGAGCCGCCAGCACATCGAGCAAACGCGGCAAACGGTCAAGCTGGTCGATGTTGGCAATGTCACGGACATCGCGGTCAAGAATAAGAGCCACGTAGTCTTGCAACCAAGCTTGGCGTCGGCTGGGACTGGTGCGGCGCAGGGCCTCGGGGTAGCCGCCACTGAGCACACGCGCCATCAGCGCATCGCCCACCACGGGGTTGACCACTGCGGGCAAGCCCGCGCCGTCAAACAACCGGTCAAGCAGGTCGCCCGGTGTGCCTGCCATTTCAGCTTGGGCAAAGGGCAGCAGGGTGATGACCTCCAGCCTGCCCGCCAACGAGTCGGCCACCAGCGGCATGGCCATGAGGTTGGTGGAGCCTGTCAACAGGAAACGACCCGGCGTTTGGTCTTTGTCCACACTTTCCTTGATGGCCAAAAGCAGCTCGGGCGCACGCTGAACTTCGTCAATAACGGCCTGCTTCAAACCGCGCACGAACCCGGTGGGGTCTGTGCGCGCAGCT
>JAABRC010000187.1 GCA_011391115.1 Candidatus Egaibacter danicus
GGAGTCACTTTCCGTGAAGTAACCGCCGTAGTAATCACCGGCCAGCGTGGGCTCGATGGCTTTCATCTCCACCGGGGTGACGGGACGGCGCGTCAAACCGCCCTCGGCCAGCAACTTGCTCACTTTACCGGCGTGGTCAAAGCCTCCTTTATCGCGGTAGATGTGAAGGATACCTTCCTTTTTGAGGTCGAAATCGACCCCTTCTGCCTGTGCCCAGGCAAACAAATGTTCGCGGGCCAAAATGGCCAGGCGCGTGGACTCAATCGTGTTGCGCTCGTAGTGCGGAATGTTGCTGATGAATTCCACAAACCAGCTCAGCTTGTGCCAACTGGGCTTGGGGTTGACCAGAAGCGGCGCGTCGCTTTTAAGCATCCATTTCAAGCCTTTGAGGATGGTGGACCAGTGATTCCACACCTCGGCGTTGGACGCAGACAACTGGCCGCCATTGGCAAACGATGTTTCCATCGCCGCATAACGGTTTTTCTCAAACAGGGTGACGGCGAAACCACGCTTGGCCAAAGCGTAAGCGGTGGTGACGCCGGTGATGCCGCCGCCGACAACTGCGATTGATTTCATGATTCAGATCTCCAGACAAGTCAGGGATGTCACAGGGACAAAAAGCATGCGCACGCACTATGCGCAGCATGCACCCCCTCTGTTTGGAACCTGAGAGATTCATGGCCAACCGTGTGTGACGGTGCCACTTGCTCCTGCGGTGTGCCGGGTGACTAAGCCCGGCATCTCTTCAGAGATCAACGATTCAAATCGGTCCTTTTGCCTGAGAGTTTCCGGGGTGGTTGCTCCTTCGGCGCAAGGTGACGCTGTAGCGTCATCTTGTCTCTCCCGATCTGAATTTCTACAAGCTACAACTATGCCAGAAAACGCTCCGTCAGTTGAACCCAGAAAGCAGCACCCACAGGAATGTTGCGATCCTCAAAGTCGTAATTCGGGTTGTGCACCATGCAGGCGCCGTGTCCACCGTTAGCGGCATCGCCGTTGCCGACGAACAAATAGCTGCCGGGCACTTCTTCAAGCATGTAAGCAAAATCTTCACTGCCGCTGAGCGGTTCGGTTTGCAGCACCACGTTGTCTGCACCTACCAGCGCGATCGCCACTTCGCGGGCCAGCTCAGTTTCAGCGGCCGTGTTGACCAGCACCGGGTAACCCGGCAAAAACTCAACCTGCGCCGTAACGCCATAACTTTGCGCCTGCAACTCGACGATCTCAACGATTCGCGTTCGCAGCAACTCTTGCACACTCCGGTCCAGCGCCCGCACGCTGAGCTTGAGCGTGGCGTTTTGGGGTATGACATTGTTGGCCACACCCGATTGGAAAGAGCCCACCGTGATCACCGCCATCTGCAGCGGAGGCACGTTGCGCGACACGATGGTTTGCAGCGCCATGACGATGGATGCACCTGCTACCACCGGGTCAGCACTCAAGTGGGGCATGGCGCCATGGCCGCCCTTGCCTTCAATGTGCACCAGGATGTTTTCACTGGACGCCATGGCCGAACCTTCGCGCAGCAGTAGCTGGCCTTGCCGGAAGCCCGGCATGTTGTGCATGGCAAAAATCGCGTCGCAGGGAAAGCGGTCAAACAGACCGTCTTCCATCATCTTTCGCGCACCACCCAGGCTTTCTTCAGCTGGCTGAAAGATCAGGTTCAGCGTGCCATCAAATGTGGCTGACGTTGCCAGGTACTCGGCTGCGGCCAGTAAAATCGCGGTGTGCCCGTCGTGGCCGCACGCATGCATCATGCCCGCATAGTTGCTCGCATAAGGCAAGCCCGTGGTCTCGTGAATGGGAAGCGCATCCATGTCGGCCCGCAGGCCCAGCCTGCGCGTGCCACTGCCACGTTTGAGTTGGCCCACCACACCCGTGCCACCCAGCCCGCGCGTGACCTCGTAGCCCAAACGCTGCAGGCGCTCGGCCACCACGTCGCTGGTGCGAAATTCCTTGAACCCAATCTCCGGGTGTTGGTGAATGTCGCGGCGCAGCGCCGTGAAGGCATCTGCACGCGCACGCATGGCAGACAGCAAGGTTGACATGGATTTACTGGGGTTGCAGTTTGATCGACTTGGCAATGGCAACACCCGTGGCCGCTTCCTTTTTGTAGAAGGCGTCGAGTTGCGCCAAGCTCATGGGTTCTGCCACTGTGCTGCCGGCCGTCTCAATGATTTTGCGAATGTCCTGGTTGCCCAGTGCGCTGTAGGCGGCTTTGTGCAGCGCTGCCATTTGCGCATCAGGCGTCTTGGCGCTGGCTTGAATGCCAATCCAGATGCTGAACTGGTAGTCTTCAAAGCCCTTGGTGGCGCTTGCCAATGGCAGCTTGGGCAAGCGCGCCAATGGCTGGTTGGAGGCAATAGCCAGCGCTTTGATTTGGCCGCCCTCAATGGCACCTAACACCGGGCCGACCAAGGGGACTACTGCGAAATCAATTACGCCACCCATCAAATCCTTGAGGTAGGGCGCCAAACCGTTGTAGGGCGCGTGAAGGCCACGGGCACCCGCAGTTTGCAGCGCCTTTTCAGCCATCAGGTGATAGAGGGAGCCGATGCCTGTCGAGCCAAAGCTGAGTGGCTTTTCAGCTTTCTTGGCCAGTGCGACAAATTCCTCGAGCGTGTTCACCGGCAAATCCTTGCGCACAACAATCGCAATCGGCGTATGCCCCACTAGGGCTGCCAGACGCATGTCCTCCGGTTTGTTTTTGGCCGCAGCCACACCCAGCGGCGTGTAGATCAACTCCAAAGGCGAACCTGCCAAAATGGTGTGGCCATCTGGCTGAGCATTGGCTGCCTTGAGTACACCCAGAGAGCCACCCACGCCCACCACGTTTTCAACGATGACGGGCTGGCCCAACACTTCAGCCATGCCTTTGCCGACGGCGCGCCCGAGTACATCTGAGCCTCCGCCCGCCGGAAAGGCCACGATCATGCTGACGGGTTTGGACGGATAGGTCTGCGCGGCAACCGAAGCTGCCAGCGCGAAGCCGGCAAACAGTGCACTGCAGTGACGAATCAAGGAACGGGGGGTGAGATCCATGGCGGGCTCCAAAAGATAGGGGTGAAGTGAATGGTAGGGGACCGAAAACAATGTGTCCAATGACTTATTTTTCTCGTTATCATTCATTTTTCTCATTATTTTCCGACTTGTTTTCTACCCATTGAGGAGCTGCAAAAGATGAATATCAAACATCTGGAACACTTGCTGGCCCTGGCTGACACCGGCTCGTTCAGCCGCGCAGCCGAAAAACTGTTCATCACGCAATCGGCTCTCAGCCGCAGCATCCAGAGCCTGGAAGGTGATTTGGGCGCCAAGGTGCTGGACCGCATTGGCAAGCGCAATGAGCTCACGCCGCTGGGCCTGGACGTGGTGGCGCGTGCCCGCCATATCGTGCGCGATACGGCCGAGTTGCGCCACAGCGCACAGCTGTTGCAGCAAGGCGGCCAGGGGTCGGTCAGCGTTGGATTGGGCTCGGGGCCGGGCGCATTGCTGACGATACCGCTGATGTGCAGCGCTGCCGGGCATTACCCCGGCATGCGGGTCGCCATTGCACGCGGTTCCACCGAGTTGCAGATCCAGCAACTGCGCAGCCGCCAGCTCGATGCCATGGTGGTGGACATGCGTCGGGTAACACCCGCCACTGACTTGAACATTGAGTCCCTTGGAGAGGTTCGCGCAGGTTTTATCGTCAATTCCACCCACCCCCTGGCCGCAAAACGCGCTGTCAGCTTTCAGGACATCACGCAGTACCCGGTGGCGTCCACGCCGTTGTCGGATGAAGTGGTGCGCTTGCTTGTCGATCAATACGGTGTGTTGGCCAACCCGTCGGCAATGGTCACGCTTTTGTGTGAGGACGTCGCCAGTTTGTTGGCAACGGTGGCGCGAACTCAGGCGATTTACCTGGGCGTGTTGGCGACGGCCAGGGCGGGCTTGCAGGATGGGTCACTAGTCGAATTACCCATCAAGCCCAAGCTGCAGGCCTCTGCGCGGTTTGCCTACGTCACGCTGGCAGGGCGTACTGAAGCCCCGGTGATGGCATGGTTTCGTCAGTTTGTGCATGAGCACCTGCACGACTAAACGCCGCAAATGGCAACCATAGCACTTCAAAATAGTGGCTTCGGATAGATGCTCGAGCGCGTGCGCGACGCGAAGAACGAGCTCTACAACATCGAATTCGAAGAGTAGAAGGATGCGCGTGATCCTCCACATGGCAGGTGAAAAATCTGGCATTGCAAGCAAGCCATTTGGGCCTGTGTAGATACCCTGATTCGCGATAGACACATCTGTTGTCGGTCAGTTCCCATTACTGCTACCAGGACAAAGCCGCTTTGGCATCCAGCATGAAGCCGTCAAAAAACGCCGCCAGCGCATCCGTCGCGTCCAGTGGCAGGATGTGCGCGATGTACTGATCGGGGCGCACCACCACCAGGCAGCCGTGCTCGCGGTCGATATGGCGCATGGTGTAGATGTTCTGGTTCGCATCATCCAGCGCACAGAATGCCTTCTCATAGTCTCGCAGCCCATAGCGACCTTTGTGCGGGAACAGCAGTTCGGGCATGGCGGTGATGGCCAGCTGGTGGTGGCTCTGCTGGAACACGCCCCGCGCATCAAAGACAGTGTCCAGGTCAGCGCCTGCCGGGGTGTAGCGCCTGAGGGGGGATTGGGGGGACTCGACGAGGTGGCTGCAAAGCCTGCCGACGGGCGATGCAGGACCG
>JAABRC010000188.1 GCA_011391115.1 Candidatus Egaibacter danicus
GCGAAGCACCTTTCTTCAGGCCACTCAAATCAACAGCGATGAATTCAGGCAGATCGGCCGGCAGACACATCACTTCAATTTCAGTGACAACGTGGTTGGCAATGCAGCCATCGGTCTTCACGGCAGGTGAATTCTCGTCACCGCTGTAGTGGAGAGGCACCTTCATGTGCAGCTTGGTGTTGGCATCCACGCGCTGGAAGTCAATGTGCAGGATAAGTTGCTTGTACGGGTGCATCTGCACGTCGCGCAGCAAAACCTGATTGGTCTTGGCGTTGATTTCCATGTCCAGCACGGTGGAATGGAAGGCTTCCTTCTTGATGGCGTGCCACAAGGCGTTGTGGTCAAGCTCGATCAGTTGGGGCTCACCGGCGCCACCATAGACAATACCGGGCGTGCGACCGGTGATGCGGAGACGGCGGCTCGCACCCGTGCCCTGCTTTGCGCGCTCATAAGCGACGAATTTCATAGTTCACTCCAAAAAAGAGTCCACCGCGACCAGTGTGACTCCGGTTAAAAAGACCCAAAACAGGCTATGGCAGCCTGCGGGTCAGCTTTTTGTCCCGTTTCGGAAAACCTCAGAAGAGGTTTTCCTGCTCCGAGAACAAACTCATCACCGATTCACCCTTGGCAATGCGCTGGATCGTTTCGGCGATCAGCGGAGCCACGGTGAGTTGGCGAATTTTCTGGCATCCTGCAGCGGCTGCGCTCAGCGGGATGGTGTTGGTGACCACCACCTCGTCCAGTGCGGAGCCTTGCGCAATGCGCTCAATGGCGGGGCCTGAAAAAATCGGGTGCGTGCAATAGGCGTACACCTTCTTCGCACCACGCTCTTTCAATACTTCTGCTGCTTTCACCAGCGTGCCGGCCGTGTCGATCATGTCGTCCATGATCACGCAGTTGCGGCCTTCAATTTCACCAATCACATGCATCACTTCACTCACGTTGGCCCGCGGGCGGCGCTTGTCGATGATGGCCAGATCGCAATTGAGCTGTTTGGCCAGTGCACGGGCACGCACCACACCACCCACGTCGGGCGAGACCACAATCAGGTCCTCATAATTCTTCTGCCGCAGATCGCCCAGCAACACGGGTGACGCATAAATGTTATCCACCGGGATATCGAAAAACCCCTGAATCTGGTCTGCGTGCAGATCCATCGTCAGCACGCTCGCCACGCCCACAGCCTGCAGCATGTTGGCCACCACCTTGGCGGTGATGGGCACACGTGTGGAGCGTGGACGCCGATCTTGCCGGGCATAACCAAAATACGGAATCACGGCGCTGATTCGCTCGGCAGACGCCCGCTTGAGCGCATCCACCATGATCAGCAGTTCCATCAGGTTCTCGTTGGTTGGTGCGCAGGTGGACTGCACCACAAACACATCACGGGCCCGGACGTTCTGATTGATTTCAACCGTCACTTCACCATCTGAAAAGCGGCCTACGCTGGCAGCGCCCAAGGTAATACCCATATGCGCAGCGATTTCCGAGGCCAAACCAGGGTTGGCATTGCCGGTAAAAACCATGAAATCAGGGTGAGTGGCCTGCATGAGAGTCCCAGCAAATGATTAACGTTGAAGCCTGTACGTCTGACGTATTTGGCAGGGGAGGAAGGATTCGAACCTTCGCATGCTGGAATCAAAATCCAGTGCCTTAACCAACTTGGCGACTCCCCTACACGGGCTGGCAGCTTGCGCTACCCGCCGAAACTACTTGCTGGCTGCCCACCCAAATAGAGGATGCATTTCCAGACTCTGGCACAACCTGACCTGAAAACCACCGGGTGGTGCACTCAAGTCAACATCATGCGGGATTGGTGCAAACACCGCGCTTCCAGAGCCTGTCATCCGGGCATTCAATCCGCGCGATTCAAGCCAGGAAAGGGCTGAATTGACGCCGGGGCAAAGCCGCTGGGCAACCGGCTGCAGGTCGTTCCGGCCAAATCCGGTAGCGTTTGCAGCAAAGCCTGAAATTATAGCGGTTTTGGTGTCGCGTTTGAGCGCCGGGTCCGAGAAAATCAGTCGGGTTTCCAGTCCGTCGGGTGGTTTGACCACAACAAACCGGGCCACCGGCAGCTCCAGTGGTGTCATTTTTTCACCAATGCCTTCCACCCAGGCGTTTTGACCGCGCACGAAGAATGGCACGTCAGCGCCCAGCGACAGCCCGATCTGCGCCAGTGTTTCAGTGTCCAATTTCAGTTGCCAGAGCCGGTTGAGTGTCAGCAGGGTGGATGCCGCATCCGACGAGCCGCCACCCATGCCCGCCTGCGAGGGGATGCGCTTGTTGACCATGATGTGTGCACCCATGGGTGTGGCGCTGTGCGCTTTCAAAGCCCGGGCGGCGCGGACAATCAGGTCGTTTTCCGGCAGGGCCACGTCGAGGTCTTCCCGGCTGATCTGGCCGTCCGTTCGCAGTTCAACATGCAGCGTATCGCACCAGTCAATCAGCATGAAAGCCGACTGCAGCAGGTGATAACCGTCTTCCCGGCGGCCCGTGATGTGCAAAAAAAGGTTCAGCTTGGCCGGGGCGGGGATGTCATAGATGGATTTCATGGGCAGAAACAGGCGCTATTGATCCAGCAGCAATTTCAGCTCGGCCGCAGGCAGGGGGGTGGCGCGTCGTGCGGTCACACGGCCGCTGCCGAGTTGCGTGACATCAGCGTGCCAGCCTTCGGTTTGGGTGGCCGAGCCCCCCAGCCAGTCGAACAGGCTGCCGATGGGAATGGTCGCGCCGGTGGCCTGGAGCGCCAGTGCGTCCAGCGAGTCAAACGACCGTACTTCGCCATTGGCACGCAGGAGTGCCGACTCCCGAGACCATGTCAGCAGGGCCAGTGTGGTGCCAATGGGGGTGTAGAGCTTCAACTCCCCTGCCTGGGCGGTACCGGTCAGCTCAAATGCAGCGGCGAAGGATTGCGGTGGCTCTGAGTCAACCCATAGCGCCAGTCGTCCCTGCCAGCTATTTTTAATGACATTTTGGCCTGTAGCGCCCGTCGAATGTGCGCAGCCAGCTATTAAAAATATAGCAAAAAGGATCACACCACCCAGCAACCTCAGCGATCGGTTCACAGTTTCACACGCAGACGTTTCAGGGTTTCCAGCAGGGTTTCGTTGTCAGCGTTGAGCTGCAGGCCTTCTTTCCAGATTGCGGTGGCTTGCTCCCGCTTACCCAGGCTCCAGAGTACTTCACCGAGATGAGCCGCAATTTCGGCATCAGGCTTTTGTTTGAATGCACCTTGCAGAAGGCGCTGGGCCTCAGCCTTGTTGCCCATGCGGAACTCGGCCCAGCCCAGGCTATCTGTGATGAAGGGGTCTCCAGGGGCAAATTCCAGTGCTTTCTGGATAAGCTTCTTCGCCTCGGGCAAGCGCACATTTCGATCTGCAAGCGAATATCCCAGCGCGTTATAGGCGTGATGGTAATCCGGTTTGGCTGCCATCACGCCACGCAGCAGGCGCTCCATTTCATCCAGGCGCCCCAGCTTTTCTGCCAGCATCGCCTGGTCATAAATCAACTCGTGATCCTTGGGGTCGCGGGCCGATGCTGCGGCCAGCAGGTCATATGCGGCCTGGTTCTGTTTGTTGTCGCGCAGCAACTGCACCTCGGCGGTCAGTTTGGCGCGCGCCTCTTCGGGGTTGCGCTCGGGCAGGCTTTTCAGGAGCTTGCGCGCTTCATCCAGCCTGCCTTGCCTGGCCAGAATGCTGGCCCGCCGCGACTGGGCGCGGACCATGTCATCCGCGTTGTCAATTTTGGCGAGCCATTGTTCAGCCTGTGCATAGTCTTTGCGCTGTTCAGCAATTTGTGCAAGCAGCAAATAGGCCTGGGTCAACCCGCGGCTGCCATCGACAGCGTCCGGCGCGGCTTTGGCGGCTGTTGCGAGCTCGATGTACCGCATGAGGGATTTCTCGGCCACGGCGGGCTTGTTGTCCTGAAGCTCAAGCGATCCGCGTACCAGCCAGGCCGGGCTGTAGTCCGGTTTCTCCGCGGTAACATGCTGCAATTGCTCGGCCGATTCGGCATAGCGTTGTGTATCCAGCAAGGCACGGGCGTAGTCCATGCGTACTTCGTAGCGCGGATTGCCCGCCAGGTATTTGCGGATGATGGCTTCGGCCTGAGGAGTGCTCGGGCTCATCAGTGACAACGCCAGCAAGGCTGGCCCATCTGCCCTGGGCGCCAGCGCCTGTCCGCGGATAGCGGCTTCCAGTGCACCAGCCGTGTCACCCGTGTCCAGCCGCATGCGTCCGATCGTGGTCCACGACGCTACGCCGACATCGGCCGGGTTGTAGTAGTCAGCCAGAACCTGCTCCACGACTGAAGCCGCCAGTTTCTTGTCGGTGGCGCGGGCGAAAAAGCGGGGGATTGTTGATATGACGGCGGGCCGGTCTTTGGCGTCAGTTGCCGCCAGTTCCCGCTTCAGCGGCTCCACTGTTTCACTGATGCGGTTCAGTCCGACCAGAATCTGCAGCAGGAAAGCGTTGGCTTCCCGTGAGTCGGGTAAAGCCTGCCGCCATGCACGCGCAGCCTGCAGAGCGGACTCGCCCTGCCGCCCTTCCAGGGCAATTTCCACAGCGCGTTTATAGAGCTGGGCGTCGTTGGACTTGCGGGCAGCATCCAGCATCAGGGAGTAGGCGGTCCCGGGCTCCCCACCCTGAGCATTGAGCTCCCCCAGCAAAATCTGATAGAACAAAATCTTGTCCAGCGCAGAATTGGCGGGCGCATTT
>JAABRC010000189.1 GCA_011391115.1 Candidatus Egaibacter danicus
TGGTTCCTTCGATCCGCCACATGTCGCCCATGTGGCGCTGGTCAAGGCGGCGGTTTCCCAACTGGCGCTGACTGAGCTGCTCGTGTTGCCCACGGGCCATGCCTGGCACAAAAGCCGGACACTCAGTGCGGCGGAGCACCGCCTGGCCATGGCCGAGCTTGCCTTTGCCGGCGTGGAGCGGGTGCGCGTTGATCCCCGGGAAATTCTGCGCGCTGGCCCCAGCTACACGGTGGACACGCTGCGCGAGATAAAACTGGAGCAACCTGGGGTCGAGTTGTTTCTGGTGATCGGAGAAGACCAGGCCCGGTCACTGACCACCTGGCATGACTGGGAGGAGATTCCCAAACTCGCTATAATTTGTGTAGCTGCTCGCGTAGATTCCATGAGGGCTGAAGACCAATTTAATGGTCAATTCAGAGCTCCACAGGCGTACCCGTCACGTTTTTGCACGCTGCAGATGCCTCTGCTTTCCGTCAGCGCAACCGATATCCGGTCCCGGATTGCCAGCCGTCAGGGCGTTGTCCCTCTGGTTGGCGAGCCGGTTGCGCGTTATATTGATCAACATCACCTCTACTTAACTGCCTGATGACTACTGAAACCGTTGCCAAAAAAGATATCCAGAAACTTCAGCGAGCCATCGTGGATGGTCTGGAGGACGTGAAGGCACAAGACGTTCAGGTCTTTGACACCGAACACCTCTCTGCCCTGTTTGAACGGGTCATCGTGGCCTCTGGCACATCCAACCGTCAGACCAAGGCGCTGGCCGCCAGCGTGCGTGATGCCGTGCGCGACGCCGGGTTCCCAAAGCCCCGTGTCGAAGGTGAAACCAATGGTGAATGGATCATTGTGGATTGCGGTCAGGCCGTGGTGCATATCATGCAGCCGAGTTTCCGGACCTACTACAACCTGGAAGAACTCTGGGGCGAAAAGCCTGTACGTCTCAAATTTGGTGCAACCAAACCATTGGTGAAAGCCGAGGCTGCGCCTGCAGCCCCTGCCGCCAAAGGACTGCCCAACATCAAGCGCTCCAGCGCCGCCAAGAAGGGTGCGCTGGAACTGAACCCACCCAAACCCAAGACCCGCAAGCCAGCGGGGAAGACATCAGCCGCCAAGGCTCCCGCCAAAAGCACCCGGGCCCCGGTGAAAACGGTGGTGGTGAAAGCCCCGGCCAAATCGGCTGACAGGGCTGCCACCAAGACCACGGCCAAAGCGCCAGCCAAAAAAGCGGCATCCCGCAAAGCCTGATCCATCCAACGTGAAGCTGGTCATTGTTGCAGTCGGCCAGCGGGTACCTGACTGGGCGCAGACGGCCTGGGACGACTATGCCAAGCGTTTTCCGCACGAGTTGCGGGTTGAGCTCAAGACAGTCAAGACCGAGCCGCGGGGTTCAAAAACACTGGAAACGCTGTACGCTGCCGAACGCGCCCGAATAGAGGGTGCGATTGCCAAAGGGTCGCGCATCATCGCACTGGATGAGCGGGGCGAATCGCTCACAACCGCCGCTCTGGCCACAAGGCTCAAGGCGTGGCAGCTGGAAAGTGACGATGTGGCCCTGGTCATCGGTGGCCCCGATGGGCTGGACCCGGCTTTCAGAAAAGCGGCCCATGAGCGAATCCGCCTGTCTGACATGACCTTGCCGCACGCCTTTGCGCGTGTGCTGCTGATCGAGCAGCTCTATCGGGCGTGGTCCATCAACGCCAACCACCCCTATCACCGAGAGTAATTTGTGTGAGTGACTTTATCTATCTCGCTTCCCAAAGCCCGCGCCGTGGGCAGCTGCTGGAACAGCTGGGTGTGCGTTATGAACTGCTGCTGCCTGACGCTACGGAAGACGCTGAAAGCCTGGAAGTGATGTTGCCCAATGAAGCGCCAGCCCGCTACGTGCAACGGGTTACCCAATTAAAGCTTGAAGCGGCGTTGAAACGCCTCAAGCGGCGCGGGCTACCGGTAGCGCCTGTGCTGTGCGCCGATACCACGGTGGCGATGGGTCGGACGATTTACGGTAAGCCGGTTGATGCAAATGATGCGCGGCGGATGCTGGGCAAGTTGTCTGGCAAGACTCACCGTGTGCTGACTGCCGTCGCACTGGGGCTGGGTCGTCGGCGCCTGCAGGCCCTGAGCGAATCGCGCGTGACCTTTGCTCCCGTCTCCGTGCGCCAGATACGCGACTACGTGGCATCGAAAGAGCCGATGGGCAAGGCTGGTGCCTATGCGGTGCAAGGCAGGGCTGCGGCGTTTATTTCGTCCATCAGCGGCAGCTACTCTGGCATCATGGGGTTGCCGATGTTTGAGACAGCGCAGTTGCTGCGGCACTTTGGCATTCCACATTGACTGGTTCGTTTTCAAAACACACTCACCATGCAAGAAGACATCCTCATCAACTGGTCACCCCAGGAAACCCGCGTTGCGGTGGTTGAAAACGGCTCTCTGCAGGAATTGCATGTGGAGCGGACGCTGGAGCGGGGGCTCGTTGGCAATGTCTACCTCGGTAAAGTGGCCAGGGTGTTGCCTGGCATGCAGTCCGCATTCATCGACATTGGACTGGAGCGTGCGGCATTTCTCCATGTGGCCGATGTGTGGAACCGCCAGCCGGACGGTGAGCCCCCGGGAATCGCCCGAATTGGGCAGCCACAAATTCCCATTGAGCGCCAGGTTTTCGAAGGACAAGCCCTGACGGTGCAGGTGATCAAGGATCCCATAGGGACCAAAGGCGCGCGCCTGTCCACACAGATCAGCATTGCCGGGCGATTTCTGGTTTTTCTGCCGCAGGATGACCACATTGGCGTATCGCAAAAGATTCCGTCGGGTCAGCGTGATGAGCTTCGCGCCCGGTTGCAACGGCTGGCTGGCGCCGAGGGCGGCGGTTTCATTTTGCGGACCAATGGCGAAGATGCCAGCGATGCCGAGTTGTCCGATGATCTGGGCTACCTTCGCAAAGCCTGGGCCCGTATCAAGGATGCCTCGGTCCGGTTGCCGCCGCTGTCCATCCTGCATCAGGACCTGAGCCTGCTGCAGCGTGTCTTGCGTGACCTCGTCAGTGAGTCCACCCAATCGATCAAGGTTGATTCGCGCGAGCAGTTTGAAGCGCTCAAAAGCTTTGGCCAGGAATTCATGCCCGCTGCCGCGGGGAAGCTCCAGCACTACAAGGGCGAACGCCCCATTTTCGATCTCTATTCGATTGACGACGATATCGCCAAGGCATTGGGCCGGCGTGTCGAGCTGAAGTCAGGTGGTTATCTGATCGTTGACCAGACGGAGGCGCTGACCACGGTAGATGTCAACACGGGCGGTTTTGTGGGAGCCCGCAATTTTGATGACACCATCTTCCGCACCAATCTGGAGGCGGCTCAGGCAATTGCACGGCAACTGCGCTTGCGCAATCTGGGCGGCATCATCATTGTGGATTTCATTGATATGGGTCGCGAGGATCACCGCGAGTCGGTTCTGTCGGAATTTCGCAAGCAGCTGGCGCGTGATCGCGTGAAGACCATGGCAGGTGGATTTTCCCAGCTTGGGTTGGTGGAGATGACGCGCAAACGTACCCGGGAGTCTCTGGCTCACATGTTGTGCGAGCCTTGTGCGGCCTGTGAAGGCAAAGGCATTGTGAAGACCGCCCGCAGTGTGGCCTACGATATTTTTCGGGAAATCCTGCGGGAAGCGCGTCAGTTTGACCCGAAGGAGTTTCGGGTTGTGGCGTCGCCCAAGGTCATTGAACTGTTTCTCGACGAAGAAAGCCAGCATCTGGCAGGTTTGAGCGAATTCATTGGCAAACCGGTCTCATTGCAAAGCGAGGCCGCGATGGGCCAGGATCAGTACGACATCGTGCTGCTGTAGCGCAGCCGGTCAGCCATTGGACGGCAAGCCGAGCCGGTATAAACGGGAATAGGCCCCTTCCAGTCCGATGAGCTCGGCGTGCGTGCCCATTTCCACGATGCGGCCCGCTTCCATCACGACAATGCGGTTGGCATGTTGCACAGTGGAGAGCCGGTGCGCGATGACCAGCGTTGTGCGTTGCTGCATCAGCCGTGCAAGGGCTTCCTGAACCGACCGTTCCGATTCGGTGTCCAGTGCGGAGGTGGCTTCGTCCAGAATCAAAATGGGCGCGTCTTTATAGAGCGCGCGGGCAATCGCCAGTCGCTGGCGTTGTCCACCAGACAGCTGCATGGCATTGTGGCCAACCAGGGTGTCCATGCCTTGCGGAAGTTCTGTGATGAAGTTGCCCAGGTTGGCTGCTTCGAGGCAATGCTGCACCCTGTCCCGGTCTACCACCTGGCCCAGCGCAATGTTGGCGGCGATGGAGTCATTGAGCATGAGCACGTGCTGGCTCACCAGTGCAAATTGTGATCGCAGGGAGGTCAGGTCCCATTCGCGCAGATCGTGCCCGTCCAGTTGCACGCCTCCAGAGGTGAGATCGACAAACCGTGGCAACAGATTGACCAATGTGCTCTTGCCAGAGCCGGAGGGCCCGACGAGCGCGACGGTTTCACCCGCCTTGACATCGAGAGTGACACTGTCCAGAGCAGGAGCAGGGCCGCTGCCATAGGTGACAGAGGCTAGTTCGAAATGGATGTCACCCCTTGCGCGGGCGGCTGCGAAGCTGCCACCGGTTTCATCGGGTGTGAGAGACATCAAATCCAGCCCCCGCTCCATGGCCGCCAGTCCTCGTGTGAGGGTGTTGGCGACTTCAGACAGTTGTTTCAGCGGT
>JAABRC010000190.1 GCA_011391115.1 Candidatus Egaibacter danicus
TACTGGGTGCCCGACTATGTGATCAAGGACACCGACACCTTGTGTCTGTTCCGCATCACGCCACAAGACGGGGTGGACCCGGTGGAAGCGGCCGCGGCGGTGGCCGGTGAATCGAGCACCGCCACCTGGACGGTGGTGTGGACGGACCGCCTGACGGCCTGCGACAGCTACCGCGCCAAGGCCTACAAGGTCGAGCCGGTGCCGGGGCGACCGGGCGAATACTTCGCCTGGGTGGCTTACGACCTGATCCTGTTTGAGGAAGGCTCGATCGCCAACATGACGGCCAGCCTGATCGGCAACGTCTTCAGCTTCAAGCCCCTGAAGGCTGCGCGGCTGGAAGACATCCGCATTCCGGTGGCGTACGTGAAAACTTTCAAAGGGCCGCCCACCGGCCTGATCGTCGAGCGCGAACGCCTCGACAAGTTCGGCCGTCCGCTGCTGGGCGCCACCACCAAACCCAAGCTCGGACTCTCGGGTCGCAACTACGGCCGTGTGGTGTACGAAGGCCTCAAGGGCGGGCTGGACTTCATGAAGGACGACGAGAACATCAACTCTCAGCCCTTCATGCACTGGCGCGACCGTTTTCTCTATGTGATGGACGCGGTGAACAAGGCGAGCGCGGCCACGGGCGAGGTCAAGGGCAGCTATCTGAACGTCACCGGCGCGACGATGGAGGACATGTACGAGCGGGCCGATTTCGCCAAGGAACTCGGCAGCGTGATCGTGATGATCGACCTCGTGATCGGCTACACCGCGATCCAGAGCATGGCGAACTGGGCGCGCAAGAACGACATGATCCTGCACCTGCACCGCGCTGGCCACGGCACCTATACGCGCCAGAAGAACCACGGTGTGAGTTTCCGGGTGATTGCCAAGTGGATGCGCCTGGCGGGTGTGGACCACATTCACGCCGGCACCGCGGTGGGCAAGCTCGAGGGTGACCCGCTCACCGTGCAGGGCTACTACGACGTGTGCCGCAACAGCGTGACCAAGGTCGACCTGCCGCGCGGCAACCATTTCGAACAGGACTGGGCAGACATCAAGAAGGTCATGCCGGTGGCCTCCGGCGGCATCCACGCTGGCCAGATGCACCAGTTGATCGACCTTTTCGGCGACGACGTGGTGCTGCAGTTCGGCGGCGGAACCATCGGCCACCCGCAAGGCATCCAGGCCGGCGCCGTGGCCAACCGGGTCGCGCTCGAATGCATGGTGAAAGCGCGCAACGAAGGCAAGAACATTCTGGAGGAAGGCCCGAGCATCCTGCGCAAGGCAGCAGAGGGCTGCAGTCCGCTGAAGGCCGCGCTCGACACCTGGGGCGAGATCAGTTTCAACTACACCAGCACCGATACGTCGGACTACGCCGTCACGCCATCCGTGGCCTAAGGAGACATCACCATGATGACCAACCCCACCGGCCGCATCACGCAAGGCCAGTTCAGCTTTTTGCCCGATCTGACCGACGCCGAGATCGCCATGCAGATCGAATACGGCCTGAAAAAGGGCTATGCGTGGAGCGTCGAGTACACCGACGACCCGCACCCGCGCAACACCTACTGGGAGATGTTCGGCAACCCGATGTTCGACCTGAACGACGCTGCCGGCGTCATGGTCGAACTGCACGCCTGCCGCAAGACCTTCCCCAACCACTACATCCGCATGATGGCGTTCGACTCGACGCGCAACACCGAGTCGATCGTGATGAGCTTCATCGTCAACCGGCCAGCCACCGAGCCGGGCTTCGGCCTCTCGCGCCAGGAGGTCGGGGGTCGCTCGATTCGCTACACGGTGCACAGCTACGCCACCGACACACCCGAGTCCGAACGCTACGGCAAGTGAGCGGTCGAACCATGAACGCACCGAGCTACAACATCCCGGGTGCGGCGGCGCCAGCGGCGTCTCCAGCGCCTCCCGCTGCTGGCGACAGCGGCGCGCGCACCGTCAACGAGGTGTTGGCCCAGAGCCAGGTCGAAGCGGTCATGGACGAGCTGGACCGCGACCTCATCGGTCTCGCACCGGTGAAGGCCCGCATCCGCGACATCGCGGCGTTGCTGGTGGTGGACAAGCTGCGGCTCAACCTGGGCCTGCAGGCGCAGACGCCGTCGTTGCACATGAGCTTCACCGGCAATCCCGGCACCGGCAAGACCACCGTGGCCATGCGCATGGCAGAAATCCTGCACCGGCTGGGCTATGTGCGAAAGGGGCATGTGGTCAGTGTCACGCGCGACGACCTGGTGGGCCAGTACATCGGGCATACCGCACCCAAGACCAAGGAGGTGCTCAAGAAGGCCATGGGCGGTGTGCTGTTCATCGACGAGGCGTACTACCTGTATCGCCCGGAGAACGAGCGCGACTACGGACAGGAAGCGATCGAAATCCTGCTGCAGGTGATGGAGAACCAGCGCGACGATCTGGTCGTCATCGTCGCGGGCTACAAGGACCGGATGGACACCTTCTTTAAGTCCAATCCCGGGTTGTCTTCGCGGATCGCGCACCACCTCGACTTCCCGGACTACGAACAGGGCGAGTTGCTGGACATTGCGGACCGCATGCTGGGCACCATGAACTACCGCTTTGGCGAAGGTGCGCGCGAAGCATTCGAAAGTTATCTTCAGCGCCGCATTCCGTTGCCGCATTTTGCGAATGCGCGCAGCGTGCGCAATGCGCTCGACCGCATGCGTCTGCGCCAGGCCAGCCGCCTGTTCGTCGACCGCGATCGAGCGCTCACCCGAGACGATCTCACCACCCTCATGCCGGCCGACATCCTGGCCAGCCGGCTGTTTGAAGCGGCTCACTGACGCAAATGCGGTTGTCGGGAGGTGCCTGCCGTGGTCATTTTTCACACCGAAGACCACGTTTGTCTGAGAACTACTTCATGCTTGCTTCGGAAAAGCAGGTTTTGTAGTGCTTTGAGAGTATTTTGCCGATTGCTCCTATTGAAGACCATCTGCCCCATCAAACGACTGGCAGGTGAGGGCATACCACCCGAGGCCCTGCCGGATCGTTGCAGATCAACGATTCAACAGGACCTCCGTCATGACTTCCATTTTTCGACTTTGCGTGTCTGTGCCCCTGATCGGGTTGTCGGCCTGGCTGAGTGCCTGCGCCAGCGATTCGGCATCACCTCTGCGCTCCGAATTGTTTTCCCTGGCCACCCTTGAGGGTCTGGGCCTGCCGTCGCGCCAGCCCGCAGCAACGGGTGCCCGCATGGACCTGACCCACCTCCACGCATCCGATGCCGCCGCCGGCGATGTGTACGGCTCGGCCGTGGCCATTTCGCGCGACGGCAACACCCTCGCGGTGGGGGCTGATCTGAAGGCGCTGGGTGACGCCACCGATGGTGTGCCTGCCGCGGGCGCCGTTTACGTCTATGCGCGTACCCCGCAGGGCTGGCGTGAGCAGGCGCGCCTGCGGGCCACGTTGCCCACCAGCGGCAGTGGCTTTGGCCACAGCCTGTCCTTGTCGGACGACGGCAGCCGCCTCGCGGTGGGCGCACCCTTCGAGTCGCACAGCGACGCCCATGCCACCGCCAGCCTGGCTGGCGACCAGGGCAGCGTCTATGTGTTCGCCCGCATCGACAGTGACTGGGCTCTTCAGTCGCGCCTGCGGGCTTCAAAAGCCGGTAGCTTCGACTGGTTCGGCATGACCGTGTCGCTCTCAGGTCGGGGAGATGCACTCGCCGTCGGTGCCCACCGGCACGATGGGGGCGAGGCCACGACGCCACTAGCCGACAGCGGTGCTGTTTACGTGTTCAAACACAGTCGCGCAGGCTGGGCCCAACATGCCTTGCTGCAAGCCTCCAACGCCCAGGCCGGCGCCCGCCTGGGCACCAGCGTGGCACTCTCGTTTGATGGCCGCACGCTGGCCGCTGGCTCACTCGCCTCGGGGCTGGGTGCGGTGCACATGTTTCGTGAGGAGCTTGAAGTTTGGCGCGAACAGGCCGTTGTGTCCTCGGCCGACGCCACCGAGCAAAACCCCCTGGGTTCACAGGTGGTGCTCTCGGCCGATGGATCAACGCTGGCAGTGGGTGCCACCGCACCCGATGGCACGGTGGCGCGCCAACGGTCGGCCGGCAGCGCGTATGTGTTTGCGTACCAGGGCGGTCAATGGCTGCAACAGGCCCGCGTGCGCGCGTCCAATGCCGACGCGGGCGATGCATTTGGCGAGCGGCTTGCCCTGTCGTCCGACGGACGTGTGCTGGCTGTGTCGGCCGTTTATGAAGCGAGCGCAGCGGCCGGTGTGAATGGCGATCAAGCCGACAACAGTGCGCTGTCGGCCGGCGCTGTGTACCTCTACGCCCGAGACGGAAAGCGCTGGAGCCAGACCGCCTACGTGAAATCGAACCGCGCGCGCGCCGGAGATCTGTTTGGTTCTGCGCTGGCACTGTCGGGCGATGGCCGCCAGTTGGCCGTGGGTGCGCGCCTGGAAGACGGAGCTGCCCGCTGGAGCCTTGGTGGTTTCGGATTCGGTGAGCGGGCGCGGCACGGCGGCGCAGTCCACCTGTACTCGCGCAGCTGATCCCGACTGTCAGCCGCCATTCACCTGCCACCAGGCGGGCAGCAAGCGGCGCACGTCGGGGCGGGCAAAGCGGTCGTCCATCAAGACCACCACGCCCCGGTCTTCAGCCCCCCGGATGACACGTCCGGCGGCCTGCACCACCTTTTGCAGCCCCGGGAACAGGTAGGTGTGGTCGTGGCCCT
>JAABRC010000019.1 GCA_011391115.1 Candidatus Egaibacter danicus
TTATTTTGATAGCGACTGTGTCTGCAACCCGACCAGTTCGGTGATGCCTTTTTCTGCCAGCGCAAGCAACGTGTCCATCTCCTTGCGGGAAAAGGCGGCGCCCTCTGCCGTGCCTTGCACCTCCACATAGTGACCGGCTCCCGTCATCACCACGTTCATGTCGGTATCACACGCAGAGTCTTCGATGTACTCCAGGTCCAGCATGGGAATGCCCTGCACAATGCCTACCGAAATGGCTGCCACATGACCCAAGATAGGTGTCTCCGCCAGCTTGCCGGAAGCGATGAGGGCGTTCACGGCGTCCTGCGCTGCCACGAACGCGCCGGTAATGGCCGCCGTACGGGTACCCCCATCGGCCTGGATCACATCGCAGTCCAGATAAATGGTGCGTTCACCAAGCTTCTTCAGATCAAACACGGCCCGCATGGAGCGGCCTATCAGGCGCTGGATTTCCTGGGTGCGTCCACTCTGCTTGCCCCGCGCCGCTTCACGATCGCTGCGCGTATGGGTAGCGCGAGGCAACATGCCGTATTCGGCTGTCACCCAGCCTTCTCCACTCCCCTTTTTGTGGCCGGGAACTTTTTCTTCAACGGACGCAGTGCACAGGACCCTTGTAGACCCAAACTCGATCAACACGGAGCCCTCAGCGTGGATGGTGTAGCCGCGGGTGATGCGCACAGGGCGCAGCTGATCGGCCTGGCGGGCGCCGCTTCGTACAAATTGACTCATGATTTTTCTCTTGTTGAAAACAATGCCAGAGCAAGGTCTGGACAGCTGGGTGACGGTTTAGCCCCTTCTGGCGGCTGTCCGTCTGATGGCTTCGTTGATTTCGGCGATAGAACGTTCTATTTCGGCGTCGTTGAGATCATCCACACCGGTGTCAATCCAGCCGGCCTGCACGGTGGAGGCAAAAACCCCATCGTTGATGCTGTCAGTAGAGACACCGCCCAGTGCCGACTCACTGGCGTCAGGCGTCTCCCACTCAAAGGCAATTACCGTGACGTTGTCACTGCTGTTGCCGGCTTTTGCAAGCGCCTTTTCAACCAAGTCAGGAGCGGCCTGGGTAACCGCCTTTTGCCCCAGCTCGTACACAATTTCAATATCGTTCAGGCTGCCCCACAAACCGTCCGAGCACAGCATGACCTTGTCTCCCTGCTTCAGGGCCACGGGACCGGTCACATCGAATACCGGCTTGGTGGGCGAGCCAAGGCAAGTAAACAAAATGTTGCGATTGAACCGCCCCGGGGCCTTCTTGACAGTGGCCTCGGTAACCGGTTGCTCCATATAGGAGTGATCCCGCGTGCGGGCGAGCAACTCGCCATCGCGCACCAGGTACAAACGGGAATCCCCACTGTGAATCCAGGTGGCACAGCCGCCCTGCACCAGCACCGCAACCAGGGTAGTGCGGGGTGTATCCAGAATGCTCTGCTCAATTGCGTAGCGCAGGATCTGGCGATGTGCTGCCATCAGGGCAGTCTGAAGAAACGCCGTGACGTCCGCCACTTCAGGTTGCGCTTCTTTCTGAAAACTTGCAGAAAAAGACTGCAGTGCCAACTGTGCCGCCACCTCCCCTTCGGGGTGTCCACCCATGCCATCGGCCAGCAGAAAGATACCGGCACCGCGCGTATAGCAGTACCCCATCCGGTCTTCGTTTTTCGGCCGGCCGCCCTTGCGGCTGAGCTGGAATACCGAGAACTTCATTTCGTCTTACCGCCAAAGCCCGTCACGTTTTTGACGCTCTTCTTGGTGTCCGACACCATCGTGTCAAACTGCAGGCGGACCTTCTCACCGACCGACAGCTTGGTATAGCGGCGTTCGCCCTCCCGACTGAGTTCCTTCTGAAGTGCAAAGACCGACTGGGGACGTGACAGTGGATCCAGCGCCATGCACCACTCCACAACCTCGATCAGGTTGTCTGAGTAGACGCCACGCAAACGGGCCAGCGCAATGGCAATCCGGTCCTTTTCCAGCCGCTGCGGCGCTTCATTGGGCGGGTAGCCCTGCATACAGGCATAAATACAGGCACCAATGGCATAAATGTCGGTCCATGGGCCCATGGATGCATCACGGCGGTACATCTCGGGTGCAGCAAAACCGGGTGTGTACATCGGGCGGATGAAGTTGCCTTCCTTGCTCAAGACCTCACGGGCCGCACCGAAGTCGATCAATACTGACTTGTTGTCGTCCGTGATGAAAATATTTGCCGGCTTGATGTCCAGATGCAACATCTTGTGCTGATGAACGATGCGCAGACCCCGCAATATTTCGTCAAACAGAGAACGAATGGTGGACTCCCGGAATACCTTCTGCTGCTTCAAATCCCGCGCCGTGATGATGAAGTCCTGAAGCGCGGCGCCTTCCAGGTAGTTCATCACCATGTAAACGGTTTCATTCTCACGAAAGAAATTCATCACACTGACAACAGAAGGATGCGAGATCTGGGCCAGTGACCGGCCTTCTTCGAAGAAACTCTTGAGCCCCAGACGGTAAAGGGACAGCTTTTCAGAGGCGACCTGGGGGCGTAACTCACCAGGAGCACGCGTGGCCAGCGATGACGGCAGGTACTCTTTGACGGCCACCTTCTGGCCTTCCGAGTCCAGCGCCAGGTAAACAACCCCAAAGCCGCCTGCGGCCACCTTGCGAATGACGCGATACCCTCCAATCATGGTATCCGGCGGCAACGGGGTAGGTTTGACCTTTGACATAAATTTGGAGTGAACGCTCGTCGGATCGGGTTGAACCGGGTTATTCTCGGAGCCCTCCGATCAAG
This sequence comes from Candidatus Egaibacter danicus, assembly GCA_011391115.1. Next base: position 2,771 of record JAABRC010000019.1, read on the forward strand.
AAGAGAACCGCGATGCCAGTTTACAGCATGACTGGCTATGCCAGTGCACAGCACAGCACAGCCAGCAACACCAGCGATAGCGAGGCAAAAACCGCACCCCACAGCCAGCTTGGTCTTGAGATCCGCTCGGTCAACAGCCGCTTTCTGGATCTGTCCTTCCGGTTGCCGGAAGACTTGCGGATGTATGAGCCCGCGCTACGGGACCTTCTGATTGCTCAGATCAAAAGAGGCAAGGTGGAAGTCCGTGCTTCCATCGAGGCCAGCGACGCAAACGCCATTGTCGACCCAACGACCCGGCTGCTGCAGCGCCTCAATTCGGTGCAAGACAGCATCAAAGCCTGGTTGCCAGACGCCCGGGCACTCAGCGTTGCCGACGTCATCCGTATTTCAGCGGCTGAGCAGACTTCGTCACGTGACTGGAGCAAGGTGGTTGTGCCGCTGGCGGAAAAAGCCGTCAGGGCGCTCATCTCCGCGCGTCAACGTGAGGGAGACCGAATGGCAGCCATGCTGCTGGAACGAATCGGTCAGCTGCGCGCACTGGCCTCCTCGGCTGTGCCGATGATCCCCAAGCTGGTCGAGCAGCAGCGCCAACGCTTTCTGGAGCGCTGGAGAGAAGCGATGGCACTGACCGATGGTTCGGCGGCACCTGAAGCAGCGCGGGATCGCGCCCTGACGGAAGCCACCGCCTTTGCCATCCGGATTGATGTCGCGGAAGAAATTACGCGCCTGAATTCCCATCTGGATGAGTTGGAAAGACTGATCAAAAAAGGGGGGGAAATCGGAAAGCGCCTAGATTTTTTGATTCAGGAACTCCATCGGGAAGCCAATACGCTGGGCTCCAAATCCGCCGCGCTCGAATTAACCCATGTATCTGTAGACATGAAGGTCTTGATTGAACAAATGCGCGAGCAGGTGCAGAACATAGAATGAGTGGACTGTTGTAAATAGCAAACAAGAGCCTTTCTATGGACTACCCCGGCAATCTTTTCGTTGTCGCCGCACCCAGCGGGGCCGGCAAATCCAGCCTGGTCAAAGCGCTGCTGGAGCTAGATTCCCACGTTCAGCCTTCTGTTTCCCACACGACGCGTGCGCCCCGGGGACAGGAAAAACACGGCCGGGAGTACTTCTTTGTCTCGCCTGCGGAATTTGATGCCATGGTTGCCGCAGATGCTTTCGTTGAATGGGCTCATGTCCACAGTCATCGCTATGGCACCTCCAAAAGGGCTATTGAGGAGCGAATTGCTCAAGGTGCCGACGTTATTCTGGAGATTGACTTTCAGGGGGCGCTGCAAATCAAGAAGGTCTTCGCCAACGCGGTCTCCATTTTCATTTTGCCCCCAAGCTGGGAAGAGCTGCGTTCCCGGCTGGAGCGCAGGGGCGAAGACTCCGAAGAAGTCATCGAAATGCGGCTGAAGAATGCCGCAACTGAGGTCGCCCAGGTCCATCATTTCGACTTCGTTATAATCAACGAGTTGTTTGACCGGGCGCTTTTTGACCTGAAAGCGATCGTTCACTCCCAGCGGCTCAAGTTTTCAGCCCAGCGGCGCGCCCGTGCTGAGACTTTCAAGGCCTTGAATATTCCCTAGTCTTTCGGAGAACTCCATGGCACGTATTACCGTTGAAGACTGTCTTCTTCAGATCCCCAATCGTTTCCAGCTGGTTTTGGCAGCAACCTATCGGGCCCGCATGCTGAGCCAGGGCCACACCCCAAAGATTGAAAGCAAAAACAAGCCCGGTGTAACTGCATTGCGCGAAATTGCGGCTGGCAAAATTGGGGTGGAGATGCTCAAAAAAGTGCCCCTCTGAGCGCCGTGAAACTTTACGAAAAGCACCTTCAAGGTGCTTTTTTTTAGCCTTGTGATTCGTATTTCCGCGCGCACGCTATATTTGTGGGGTGAATACTCCGGCACACCCCCCAACTGACAGCCCGCCCAAGGTCAAGGGGAAGGTCCGTGCAGGTGCGGTCCATGTTGCCGCAGCCAACGCCACCGCGGCCAGTTTCGCCGCATTGACCGCGCGACTGGACTACTTGACCCCGGCCGATATTGAGCAGGTACGCCTGGCTTACCGATTCGCAGATGAAGCACACCTCGGCCAGCTTCGAAACAACGGTGAGCCCTATATCACCCACCCCATCGCCGTAGCGGCTCAGTGCGCAGACTGGCGGCTGGATGCCCAGGCGCTGATGGCAGCTCTGCTTCACGACGCCATTGAAGACTGTGGCGTCACGAAATCTGAATTGATAGAGAGGTTCGGTTCGGCTGTTGCCGAACTGGTTGATGGCCTGACCAAGCTGGACAAGCTGCATTTCAACACCCGGGAAGAAAGCCAGGCGGAGTCTTTCCGCAAGATGCTGCTGGCCATGGCCCGGGACGTTCGGGTCATCCTGATCAAATTGGCAGATAGATCCCACAACATGCGTACGCTCTCGGACGTACCGAGGGAAAAATGGGGGCGGATCGCCTCGGAAACGCTTGAGATTTACGCGCCAATTGCCCATCGGCTGGGTCTCAACCAGACCTATCGGGAACTCCAGGACCTGTCTTTCCGTCACCTGCGCCCCTGGAGATATGCAACGCTATCCAAAGCAGTTGAAAAAGCCAGGAGCCGCCGGAGAGACTTAATCCAGCGTGTGCAAAAAGAGGTAGAGGCCGCGTTTGCTGCTAGTGGCCTTCAGGTACGTATTGCTGGACGCGAAAAATCGCTGTACTCCATTTATCGAAAAATGGTTGACAAACACCTTAGCTTTGCCCAAGTCACAGACATTTACGGGTTCAGGGTTCTGGTGCCTGAAGTAATTGACTGCTACACCGCGCTGGGAACCTTGCATCAGTTATACAAACCAGTTCCTGGAAAGTTCAAGGATCACATTGCCATTGCCAAGGTGAATGGCTACCAGTCGCTGCACACCACCTTGGTAGGCCCCTCCGGTGTCAATGTGGAATTTCAGGTTCGCACGGAGCCCATGCACATCGTGGCGGAATCGGGTGTTGCGGCTCACTGGCTCTACAAGGAAAAAGCAGCTGACGGCACGTCTTCCGATCGGCTAGGCGCCCAGTGGCTGCAATCACTTCTGGATATTCAGGATGAGACCCGGGATGCGGCTGAGTTCTGGGATCACGTCAAAGTGGATTTGTTCCCTGATGCGGTCTATGTCTTTACCCCCAAGAGCCAGATCATGGCCCTGCCGAGAGGTGCCACTGTCGTGGACTTCGCCTATGCCATCCATAGCAATGTGGGTGACCGCACGGTGGCAGCCAAAATCGGAGGCGAATTGGTCCCGTTGCGTACGGAGCTTAAAAACGGCGACGTGATTGAAATCATCACAGCCCCTGTCTCTGCCCCGAATCCTTCATGGTTGAGCTTTGTGCGAACCGGCCGGGCCCGATCCAAAATACGCCACCACCTCAAGACGATGGCGCACACCGAGTCGGAGGAGTTGGGTGGCAAACTACTCGCTCAGGCTCTCAGATCAGAGGGTATCGAGCATCTGCCAGACGATTCGGAATCTCAATCAGGAATCTGGGAAAAACTGTTGCGCTTCACGGGGAACAAAACCCGCAGTGAACTGTTGGCTGATATTGGTCTAGGCAAGCGCATTGCCAATATTGTGGCGAAGCGGCTGGTGAATCTACTGGCCGAGCAGGGAGAAAAACCCAACGCCGTTTTGTTGACTCGGGAGCGCTATGGCTCAACGGGTACTCCTGCACTCACTGGCCTAGCACTCGACGGTAGCGAAAACGCATCCGTACAGTTTGCCAAATGCTGCCGTCCCATTCCTGGCGATGCCATTGTGGGTTATCTTGGCCGGGGCGAAGGCCTGCTTGTTCATGCCGAGAATTGTCCAACAGCGAAAAAACTGCAGAACAAGGATAGTGAACGCTTCATTCAGGTAGAGTGGGCTGACGAAACCGTCCGGCCTTTTGAAACAGGTATTTCGGTAACAGTAACAAACGGCAAAGGGGTTCTGGCCAAAGTCGCTTCTGCACTGGCGGCCGCAGAAACCGATATCACTCATATTGACATGGGTGAAGAAGCCGCCCAGGACACCGCCGAGCTCCGGTTTGTAATTGCGGTACGGGACCTTGCGCACCTGGAAGCAGCGCTACGCAGCCTGAATCGGTCCAAATCCGTGATCCGCGCGGGTCGAACACGCGTGGCGTCTTAAGCAACATCTCTGGCCGGCGCGGGGTAGGTCACTCGCATCACTTCAATCTCGGTCACCTGCGCTGGTGTTACCAGTTGTAGCACATCCCCTTTCCGGGCCTTTAGCAGTGTTCGCGCAATCGGAGACACCCAGCTGACCTCCCCCTTGGCGCTATCCGCCTCATCAACGCCCAAAATGGTGACGGTGCGTTCAAGACCCGTTTCATCAGCATAAGTCACCGTTGCACCAAAAAACACCTGATCGTTTTGGAAATGAATGCTGGGATCAGTGATTTCCGCCAACTCCAGTCGCTTGGTCAGGAAACGGATACGGCGATCAATTTCCCTCAAACGTTTCTTTCCGTAGATGTAATCTCCGTTTTCAGAGCGGTCCCCATTGCTGGCAGCCCAATGAACGATATCCACAACCTTGGGCCGCTCGTTGTCGATCAAGTCGAGTAATTCGGCTTTGAGACGGGCGTATCCAGAAGGGGTGATGTAGTTTTTGCCGCCCGCAGGCAAAGGGGGCAATTGCAGATCATCATCGTCCGAGTCGTCAGACTCTTTTGTGAAAGCCTTGCTCATGACAATTACGCCGTTGATTCTGGAAAGCGAACGGCGTCCGCATCTCCCACACAAGAAAAAGCCCTAGAACATCGCTGTTCTAGGGCTATCGTCTGGTGCGGCTGGCAGGAATTGAACCCACGACCCCTTGGTTCGTAGCCAAGTACTCTATCCAACTGAGCTACAGCCGCTAAGACTTTGATTCTAGCACGATCCAGAAAGCCTGTTTCCCTGCGCTAGGAACGCAAACCCAGCAGGGCGCGCGCTTCTGCCGGGCTTGCCACCGGTCGACCAGCAAGCCGTGCGCAGTTTGCCAATGCGGAAATTAATGCACCATTGCCTTTGGCGCGCTCCCCATCCGGCAGATAAAACGTGTCCTCCAGACCGGTACGAAGCATGCCCCCCAGATCTGCTGTTTTCTGATGCACGGGCCAGATTTCGGCACGGCCAATCAGGGTCGTCTGCCAAACGCTGTCTGGAGCCATCCAGCGCAGTAACAATGCCAGCAAATCTGCATCGCAGGGCATGCCTGACGCTACGCCCATCACCAGGTTGTATTCGGGACGACCCAACTCCGGCGGGAGCATGCCAGCCTTCAGATACATCCCGACGGACCGCACAATCCCGACATCAAAACACTCAAATTCCGGATGAACACCGCACTCTTGCATGACATCCAGAAACTGCTGAACCTTGGTCACGGGGTTGTCAAACACCATTGGTGGCCAGGCCCATTGACCATCATCCCTGATTTTCAGGTAGTTCAGACTGCCCGCATTGCAAGCGGCAATTTCCGGCTTGATACGGCGTATGCAAGCCAGAGGCCCGGAAACATCTTTTCCAACCACCCCCGTGGTCAGGTTGATGATCACGCCAGGACAAGCTTCACGAATGGCGCTTACCACGGCAGCCGCAACCTCCGGGTCCCACGATGGCAGATGGCCCTTCCCTTCTTCCTGCTGGCGCAGATGGACGTGCATGACTGAAGCACCGGCATTGAATGCGTCACGAGCCTCCTGCGCCATTTGCTCTGGTGTGACTGGAACGGGATGCTGGCTCGGATTCGTGAGCACGCCGGTCAGTGCGCAAGTAAGAATAGCCTTGTCCATCATGGTTCCGAGCTCCCGGCCTGGCTTGCTTCATGAACTCTCAATTCGATCACGAGAGCTCCTGACACGACCTGCTCGCCAACGAGCGAGTGGATTGCGACCACCTGACCAGCGCCTTGCGCCGTCAACCACATTTCAATCTTCATGGCTTCCACACACATCAACGCCTGGCCTTGGGTCACACTGTCGCCTACTGCAACCAGCATCTGGGAAACTTTGCCAGCAACCGGCGCCAGAACTTGCGCCGCGTCTGGTTTCGTATCGACTTGCGGAAATGGGGACACTTCATGAAAAACGAATGACGCCACGCCCGTTGCCATGTGCAACTTTTCGCCGGACATCACAAACAGAGCTTGCCGGGTAACACCTTCCATGTCGTAGCGCAGTCTGCCCCCAGCCCGGAGATCAAGCTTGATTGTCCGCTCAACACCTTCCTGGGCAACTGTTACCCGCCCATTGCGATCAGGCGAGGTGCGCAAATTGCGCACACTGGTATCGCACCGCAAAAACAGGGTGTATGAGGCTATGCCAGCCGGTCGCCAGCCGGCACCACTCTGCATGGCAAAAACGGCCGCGGCAAGACACCACACATCGTCGTCAGGTTGCGGACGGCGCAGCAAAGGCTCGTCATTTTCCATCCACTGATCCAGTGTGGCGGTGGTCATCGCCGAATCGCGAAATTGGGGCGAGTTCAACACATCCGACAGAAACTGACCGTTATTTTGGACCCCAAGTAGAGGGGTTTTGGCCATCGCCGTGCGAAGCCGTCGAATCGCATCATCGCGGTCATGCCCGTGCGCGATGATCTTGGCCAGCAAGGGGTCATAAAAAGGGGAGACGATGCCCCCTTCCACAATTCCGTCATCTATCCGTATTCCTGGCTGCTGGGCTTCTTGTGGCCGCCATCGGCAAATCGTCCCAGTTTGTGGGGCAAAGCCAGCATAAGGATCCTCGGCACAAAGCCGAACCTCGATCGCATAACCAGACAGTTGAACGTCAGCCTGCTGAACAGGCAAAGGTCTCCCGGCCGCAATCTGGATTTGCCAGGCCACCAGATCAAATCCGGTGACCATCTCTGTAACCGGATGTTCAACCTGCAAGCGGGTGTTCATCTCGAGGAAGTAGTGATTGAACTGTGCGTCCACGATGAACTCAACGGTACCCGCGCCACAGTAACCAACGGCCAATGCAGCAGCCACAGCGTCTTTACCCATGGCCTCCCGCATGGCGGCACTCACCACGGGCGACGGAGCCTCTTCAATAACCTTTTGCCGTCGCCGCTGCGCGGTGCAATCACGTTCACCCAGATGAACGGCTTGTCCATGCGCGTCCGCAAAGATCTGGATCTCAATATGCCTGCCATTCTCAATGAGGCGCTCCAGCATCAGCTTTCCGTCCCCAAACGAGCTCCGGGCCTCACGCCGTGCGTCTGCGATGGCTTGGGGAATCTCGCTGGCTGACCGCACCAACCGCATTCCGCGCCCACCGCCGCCGGCCACTGCCTTCACCAAAAGCGGGAACCCCAATTTCAGGGCTTCTTCGGTGAGACGCTGAGAAGCCTGCTCTTCACCCAGGTAGCCCGGAGCGCACGGCACACCGGCTGCCATCATCCGCCGCTTTGCGCGGGCTTTGTCGCCCATAGCCTCCATGGCATCTGCAGATGGCCCAATGAATACCAATCCATGGTCAACAACTGACCGGGCAAAAGACGCGTTTTCGCTCAGAAAGCCATACCCCGGATGTACGGCGTCTGCGCCCGTCTTGCGGGCGGCTTCCAGCAACGCTTCAACATTCAGATAGGAGTCTGCAGCAGCTGAGCCACCAATATGCACCGCCTCGTCGGCCTGCTCCAGGTGAGGTGAAAGCCTGTCGGCATCGCTGTAGACCGCAACGGTTTGATACCCCAGGACTCGTGCAGTCCGAATGATGCGACACGCGATTTCGCCCCGATTGGCAATCAGGATTTTTGAGAAACCGGTCACAGCCTGGCCACTCCAAACGTGTTGGCATGCAATTGACGAGCCCGTGATTCCTCGGCCATCGCCAGACACATTCCCAGCAGACGACGGGTGTCGCGGGGATCGATGATGCCATCGTCCCACAGTCGCGCCGTACCGAACAGGGCTTCTGACTCCTGATCAAGCCTCGTTCGCAACCCGTCAGACATGGCCTTGAGCGCACCTTCATCTGCCAGCGCCCCGTCCCGCTGGACTTTGTTTCGGTTGACGATATCCATCACCTTCGCAGCCTGCACGCCTCCCATCACGGCCGTGCGCGCCGTGGGCCAGGCAAATATGAATCTTGGATCAAAGCCACGGCCGCACATGCCGTAGTTTCCGGCACCATACGAGCCCCCCAATACAAAAGTAAATTTGGGCACTCGCGCATTCGCAACCGCCTGAATCATTTTGGAACCGTGCTTGATGGCCCCACTCCGCTCAGCGACAGCACCCACCATATAACCCGTCGTATTCTGAAGAAAAACCAGAGGCGTGTCACTCTGGTCACACAGCTGAATGAATTGCGCCGCTTTGGTAGAGCCTGTCGGTTGAATGGGCCCGTTGTTACCAAGAATACCAACCAGATGCCCCTGCACACGGGCGTGACCACAAACTGTCTCACTGGCGTACCTGGACTTGAACTCCAGAAAATCCGAGCCATCAATCAGCCGTGCAACAACTTCCCGTACATCATAGGGTTCGCGGTTGTCTGCAGGAACAATGCCGAGCAGCTCCTGCTCGTCGTACAGCGGCTCGACGAAGGCCGTCTGCGGCAGGACTGGGTCCCATTTCAATTTATCGAGCAGTTCACGTGCCAGGGCAATGGCGTGCGCATCGTCCTCACACAGATACTCGCCCAAACCGGTCACTGTTGCATGGGTTTCGGCTCCACCCAGGTCTTCCTCGGTGCTGTCCTCACCAATGGCCGCTTTCACCAGCGGCGGCCCGGCGAGAAATATGGCCGAGCGCTTGCGCACCAGAATCACGTAATCAGACAGCCCAGGCAAGTAGGCTCCGCCAGCCGTGGAGGAACCATGCACCACGGATATCTGTGGCAGACCCGCCGCGGACATACGCGCCTGATTGGCGAAACTGCGCCCGCCTTCCACAAATATTTCGCTCTGGTACATCAGGTTGGCACCACCGCTTTCCACCAGATAGATCACTGGCAATTTGTTCTCGCGCGCAATCTCCTGTGCACGCAACGCCTTGCGCAAACCCATAGGCGCGACGGTGCCACCTTTCACCCCACTGTCGTTGGCAGAAATCAGGCATCGCTTCCCGGCCACAACACCGATGCCAACGATTGACCCCCCACCCAAAACAGAAGTCTTGCCGTCGTCATCATGCATATTGAGGCCGGCCAGGCGACTCAACTCAAGGAAAGATGAGCCCCGATCAAGCAACCGGGCAACACGTTCACGGGGCAACAACTGGCCGCGCTTTTCGAATCTTGCCCGCTTGGACTCGGATTCCTGAACCACCAGCCCCTCCAGCCGTTGGACCTCGGCGAGCAGGGCCAGCATGCGCTGGGCATTTGTCTTGAAGGCTTCTGACTTGGTCTTGATTCTGGATTGAATGGCTGGCATCAGTACATGTCTCTTCTTGCTTATCCAACATTAGAGGGGATGCCAAAGACAACGTCAATCAGCTGCGTGACGCATCATGCTGGTCCGGACGAAAGCCCTGCGAGGGATTTATATGGTCTTTTCTGCATCCAGCCCTTTTGCCACCTGCGTAGGAAGCTCCTTATTTCATAGCAACTTGCTGGATACTGCCGCACTACACCGCAATATGGGGACACTTCGCAGGCCGCCTGATGTGTCACTCGCCCCTCGAACGCCTCATCAGACGGGCTTCAACTTCAGGCTCACCGAGAAAGTTAATCGCATCGCGCAGAACCTGAACGTGGTCTGGCGGGGGTTCGCTGCTTCCAGCATTCCGGATGAAGTCTTTCCAATACAGGACATGCGTAAAAAAGTGGGATAACCCGATCCAGCTCATCCAGCCGCGCGGTCGCCCGATACAAACCGCAACATCTGTCACGCCGGGCCCGAAGTCACGAGCCAACGGCCCGGAAATCAGGTCACCAAACGGAAACAGAACCCGCCCTGAGGGGTCGTGAATATTCGTCCAACGCGTGGGTGCCATAGCGGCCGCATGATGGGGTTGCATCTGCTGGCTGCCCTTTGGATTCGCGTAGACAAAGTGCAGGTTGAGCTGCGCATCAGCTTCAAAAACCGGAGGACATCGCAGGGTCTCACGAGCCTGCACCATCACCCGCAGTTCGCACAGGCTGCGCGCGATCAGGAACTCCGCATGGGTGAGCGGGCAGCCCATCGTGATGAGATCTGAAATCAGCCAGGCGCTGCGGCGCTTTTGATCAGGCCCCTGCACCTGGACAGCAGAAAGCTCCAGGAACAGCTTGCGCTGGGCCACACGATAGGTATCTCGCAGGTTCGGCACCGTATCTATTGCCGCTGATGGGCGACCATAGGCACATTGACCTCCGCGATCATCCCGGTGGATGTCAGGCGTATGGCCTTTCGTGTATCCGGCAGCAACCAGCAAGGCCTCGCCCGCAATTTCGCATTCGCGAAATGCGTGATGCAGTGAGGATCCAACCGTCATCGTGATGGAACGCGCGGCCTCAGACCATGCCAGCATCACCAGATCGTGCGCCAACACGCTACCCAGGCTGTGCCCAACAACAATGACTCTGTCATAAGCACCTGACGCTGCAATCTGGTCCAGCAACTTGAGCCCGCGCTGGCGGGCTTCATGACGGACCTTGATATTACGCGGCTCCGCACTGACGTACCGGGCCACGTCACCGAAATAGGACGTCAGAAAAGACTTCGCTTTACCCCCGAAAGCAGCCAGCAGCACCGTCACCACAATCCAGCCGCGCCACGTCATCAAGGACCCCAGCCAGGTTCCTGCGAGCGGGTCGTGCTGGTAGAACTCGACCACTTTGGGCCAGACTGTAGACAAGCTACTAAACAGGAGTGCCAGGGTGAACAGCCACATGACCATCCACACTGTCATGACTCTGGGCGGTATTTCGCCACGAAATGGGTTACGAAACAACAGGGCACCGAACCACTTGGTGAAGTCCCCCCAATTGGAGTCGGCCGTCAGATCAGCCCAATAGAGCTCGAAGAAGTCGGTGCGCTTCCCCTTTTCGCCCTTGTGATCCGGGTCTCG
>JAABRC010000191.1 GCA_011391115.1 Candidatus Egaibacter danicus
GGTGACAGCGGCTGCGGCGAGTACGAACGAGGCAATTGCTTTCATTGTTTATCCTTTTTTGAGTTGGGGTTGCTAACAGAGGGGTTGAGTTCGCTTAGTTAAGAAAAGTTCTTTGATTTTTTGCCAGCCTAGGGAAAATACTTAAGGAATCGTTACTTCGGCTCGTCGCGCGGGGGCAAAGATCTTAGATAAGCGATCACAGCAGCAATGTCGTCTGCGGTTAATTTGCTCGTGGTGTTGGTAATCACCTCACTCATGGGTTCCACCGCAATCTCGCCACTGGGCGCAGTGCCACTCATCAAATATTCCTTGAGGTCCGCGTCGCTCCACTTCTTCAAGCGTGTAGGCGTCAGGTTCGGGACCTTTCCTTCCGGAATCCTGGCGCCACCCAACAATTCGCTCCGGTCAGGGCCGCCGAGGAAATTGCGTGGGGTATGGCACTCGCCACAATGACCCAGAGTCCCGACCAAGTAGGCGCCACGGGCAACCGGGCTGGCCACGACCGTGGCCTGCGGGGAAGGCCCCGGCGTGAAAAACATCAACTTCCACCCGCCCACAAGAAAGCGCAGGCTGTACGGAAAACGCAGTTCATGCTCGCGATTGGCCTGTTTGGCTGGCGGTACGGTCTTCAGAAACGCCCAGAGGTCCTGGATATCGGTATCCGACATGCCCGTGAAGGACGGGTACGGGAAGGCCGGGAAGTAGTGCGAGCCATCCCTGCGCTCACCCTGGCGGATCGCGCGCTTGAAATCGGCCTCGGACCAAGTGCCGATGCCTGTTTCCTTGTCTGGCGTGATGTTGGGGCCGTAGAAAGTCCCGAATGGCGTTTCGAGCCCACGACCGCCCGCATAGGGCGTTGCGCCAGCCCTGGTGACCGTGTGGCAACCGATGCAGCCGGCGGCATTGGCCAGGTATTGCCCTTTAACAGCGTTGCCCTGTGCGCTCACTGCAGTGGCGCTGGTGAGCAGCAGTGTGGCGGCCAGGTGCCAAGGGGCTCGAGGAAGCAAAGGATGAATCTTCAAGGGGTCTCCGATGGATTTTGATTGGGCAAACCGCTCGCGGGCGACACGAGGTCGCGCCGCACGAGCAGTTGGAGCCTGAAACACCGCTGGAGTTTCGCCGAAAACCGGGTTTCATGCATCCCGTGGCGAGAAGGCGCCATTCAGCCGTGTCTTGCTCTTTGGAGGCTGAACAATGGGACCGGCTAAACTGAATGCGTTTCGCCAATACCAGCCCATTCATGAGCCATCAGTCAGTCAAACTCGTCACCCCCTCTTCTCTGCAGGAGCTTGACGCAACCCGCGAACTTTTCCGGGAATATGCCCGGGCGCTGGGCGTTGATTTGTGTTTTCAGGGATTTGAGGCTGAACTGGCGACGTTACCTGGCCAGTACACGGAGCCTGGTGGAAGACTCCTGCTAGCTCTCGTGGATGGCGTTCCGGCAGGCTGTTGCGCGTTGCGGCAACTTACCGACGTGGATCACGCCAACGCCTGCGAGATGAAGCGTCTGTACGTGCGGCCCGCATTTCGCGGACTTCGTCTGGGTCGCCAATTGGCCGAGGCCATCATGGACAGCGCCCGGAATCGGGGCTATGACTGCGTCCTGCTGGACACGCTGGACGAAATGGAGACGGCGCGCGCCCTGTACGAGGACCTCGGGTTTGTGGAAGTACCACCGTACTACCACAACCCCATCCCGGGTGCGCACTATCTAAAGGCCAAATTATAGAGGTCTTTTTGACCTTTACACCTCATCAGCATTGCATGAGTAGCTATACAAATGATAGCGAACTGCAGCGGTTTCAGCCTTTGGCTTGTGCCAGCAAGGTTGCCGCGTCACTCACCTCAAACTTGCCGGGGCCTTCGATATTGAGCGATGCCACCTTGCCATTCTTGACAAGCATGGAGTAGCGGTTACTACGCAGGCCCAAGCCTTTGCCCGTGAGATCCAGCGTCAGACCCGTTGCTTTGGTGAAGGTGGCATCACCATCACCCAGCATGCGCACCTTGCCCGCTGTTTTCTGATCGCGGGCCCAGGCGCCCATCACAAACGCATCATTCACGCTGACACACCAGATTTCATCCACACCAGCAGCCTTGAATTTGTCGAACTGCTCAACATAGCCCGGCACGTGTTTGGCGGAGCAGGTCGGCGTGAAGGCGCCAGGCAACGCAAAGAGGGCGATTGTCTTGCCAGCCGTCGCTTTGGCTGTGTCAACCGGGTTAGGGCCAATGCTGCAACCCTCACCCTCAACTTCCGAGAACTCCATCAGGGTTGCTACTGGAAGGGTATCGCCTGCTTTGATCATGTATTGCTCCTGAAAAATGGATCACTAAAACCGGGATTCCGCTAGTGGAACCCAGAAACGAAAACGACCCACATTGTGGGCCGTTTCCGATGCGCCTGCAGGCGACGTCAATGAAGACTTAAACTGCAGCGGCTTTTTCAACCAGACGGGTTGCAACCCAATTCTTGGTCTTGGAAATAGGCTTGCTTTCCGTGATTTCGATGACATCACCCAGTTTGTACTCGCCCTTTTCGTCATGGGCGTGGTATTTGCTGGACTTGCCAACGATCTTGCCGTAGAGCTCGTGTTTCACACGGCGCTCAATCAGCACGGTCACAGTCTTGGCACGCTTGTCGCTGACCACCTTGCCGACCAAGGTGCGCTTGAGGGATTTTTTAGCTTCCGTCATTTATCGCTCCTTATTTGGCGGATTTTTCAGCGCTTTGCTTCTCGACAAGAATGGTCTTGGCGCGGGCAATGTCACGGCGCGTGGAGCGCAGCGTAGCGGTGTTGTTGAGTTGTTGCGTGGCTTTTTGCATACGCAGGCCAAAGTGGGCTTTCTGGAGCGCTTTGACTTCCGCTTGCACACCGGCAACGTCTTTTTGGCGCAGTTCAGTAGCTTTCATTTCTTTCATCTCCTGATTACTGGCCAATCATGCGAGCCACAAACGTGGTGCGCAGGGGCAGCTTGGCAGCTGCCAGGCGAAACGCTTCACGTGCGAGTTCTTCGGGCACACCGACGATCTCGTACAGAACCTTGCCAGGCTGGATTTCAGCAACGTAATACTCTGGATTACCTTTACCGTTACCCATGCGAACCTCTGCAGGTTTCTGGGAAATTGGCTTGTCCGGAAAAATCCGGATCCAGATACGGCCACCACGCTTCACGTGACGGGAAATCGCACGACGTGCAGATTCAATTTGACGGGCCGTCAGACGGCCCCGATCGGTGGACTTCAGACCAAAATCACCGAACGCCACCGTGTTGCCACGGGTAGCGACGCCGGTGTTACGGCCTTTTTGCTCCTTGCGATACTTTCTACGAGCTGGTTGCAGCATTTTATTTCTCCGTGTTTCTCAACCGATTACTCGGTCTTGGCACCGTCAGCTGCTGCAGCTGGCGCGACTACCTTGCGGACGCGCTTAACGGCGGTTTTCGGGGTATCAGCTCCAGCGGCTTCTGCTGGTTTGTCGCTGCCATCGGCCGGGGCGGCATTGCCACCCACGGGACGACGTGCACCACGTGCGGGCGGACGGTCCCCTGCAGGGCGTGCGCCACCACGGTCATCGCGGCGCGGGCCGCGTGGACGACGCTCTTCATCAGCGCGGGGCTCAACGGCGGCCGGCAGGTCGTTACGACCCAGCGTGTCACCTTTGTAGACCCACACCTTGACGCCAATGACGCCGTAGGTGGTTTTGGCTTCGGAAGTACCGTAGTCGATGTCAGCACGCAGGGTGTGAAGTGGCACGCGGCCTTCGCGGTACCACTCACAACGTGCGATTTCAATACCGTTCAGACGACCGGACGACATGATCTTGATGCCCAGGGCACCCAGACGCATGGCGTTTTGCATGGCGCGCTTCATGGCACGGCGGAACATGATCCGCTTTTCCAATTGCTGCGTAATGCTATCGGCAATCAGCTTGGCATCGATTTCAGGCTTGCGCACTTCTTCGATGTTCACTGCAACGGGCACGCCCAGTTGTTTGCCCAGCTCACGCTTCAAGTTTTCGATGTCTTCGCCTTTTTTGCCGATCACAACGCCCGGACGTGCCGAGAAAATCGTGATGCGTGCATTTTTGGCAGGACGCTCAATCAGAATCCGCGACACCGAAGCATTTTTCAGCTTGGTCTTGAGGTACTCGCGCACCTTGATGTCTTCCGCCAGCATGCCAGCGAAATCGCGGTCGTTGGCGTACCAGCGTGAAGACCAGTTACGGCTGATCGACAGGCGAAAGCCGGTTGGGTTTATCTTTTGTCCCATATGTTCCTGGCCTCTTTCAGTTACCAACCGTCACGTACACATGGCACGTGGGTTTTCTGATCTGGTTGCCACGGCCTTTTGCGCGGGCCGTGAAACGCCGCAGCGAAGCACCTTGTTCGACGAAAATGGTTTTCACCTTCAGTTCGTCGATATCGGCACCGTCGTTGTGCTCGGCATTGGCAATCGCCGACTCCAGAACCTTCTTGATGATCACGGCAGCTTTTTTTTGCGTGAACTGCAGGATGTTCAGGGCTTGGTCAACTTTTTTGCCGCGAATCAAATCCGCGACCAGACGACCTTTGTCTACCGACAAACGGACGCCGCGAAGGGTTGCACGTGTTTCCATGGTCACCTCCTTATTTCTTTACGACTTTTTTGTCAGCAGGATGGCCCTTGAAAGTACGGGTGAGTGCGAACTCG
>JAABRC010000192.1 GCA_011391115.1 Candidatus Egaibacter danicus
CGAGGATGTCTCTGAAATCCGCAAAATGCTTCAGGAAAATCAGGCACTGCTGGGTGACAGTTCGGTCAAGCCGGACGAAGAACTGGCGCCAAATTGGCGCTCCGGTGGTTATCCGTACAAAAACCTGCTGTCACGCAAACGCTACGAGGCCCAGAAATACCAGTTGCAGGTGGAACTGCTGAAGCTGCAAATGTGGGCCAAGGAAACTGGCCAGCGCGTTGTCATTTTATTTGAAGGGCGCGATGCAGCCGGCAAGGGCGGCGCCATCAAGCGGTTCATGGAGCACCTCAACCCGCGGGGAGCGCGAGTCGTGGCACTGGAAAAACCCAGCGAGACCGAGCGCGGGCAGTGGTATTTCCAGCGCTATGTACAGCACTTGCCCACAGCCGGTGAGATTGTGATGCTGGACCGCTCCTGGTACAACCGGGCGGGTGTGGAGCGCGTCATGGGCTTTTGCACCGATGCCGAGTACCAGGAGTTCATGCGTCAGGCGCCGCTGTTTGAGCGGCAACTGGTACGCAGTGGCATCCATTTGATCAAATTCTGGTTCTCGGTGAGCCGTAAGGAGCAGCACCGCCGGTTCAAGGAACGCGAGTTGCACCCGCTGAAACAATGGAAGCTCAGCCCGATTGACATGGCCTCGCTCGACAAGTGGGACGACTACACCAAGGCCAAGGAGGCCATGTTTTTCGAAACCGACACTGCCGATGCGCCCTGGACCGTGATCAAGTCAGACTGCAAGAAGCGCGCACGCCTGAACGCGATGCGCTACGTGCTGCACAAGCTGCCCTACGCCAATAAGGACCTGGACAACATCGGCACGCTGGACAACCTGCTGGTGGGGCGCGCCCACGTGGTGTATGAGCGCGGCGAACGCCCGGGCGGGGCGATTTTGTAGGCTGACAGTAGCCGCAATGTCCGTTTCAGTGGTGGCGTGCCTGACGCCAGACCAGCGCAGAGCCCACCAAAGCCATTGCGCCAAACCACAGGAATGACCAGTTGGCGATGGAGCCGCCCAGAAACGTCCAGTCCACCTTGGTGCAATCACCACCACCACGAAAGATCATCGGCAGGGCGCGTTTGAGGGGGAAGGTTTCGATCATGCCGTAGAGGTCACGCCCGCAGGACACCACCTCGGGCGGGTACCACTGCAGCCAGCTCTGGCGTGCGGCGACAAAGGCGCCCGCACAGGCCAGCAGCACCAGCAGGACAGAACCACTAATCTGGAAGCTCTTTCGAGTGCTGGCGGCCGTCAAACCTGCGCAGACAGCTATCAAAACAAGAGCATACCGTTGCACAATGCACATGGGACAGGGCTCCAGCCCCACCACATGCTGCAAATACATGCCGAATGCCAGCAAGGCCACGCAAGCCAGACACACCACAGCCATCACACGCCGCGGCGCGTTGTCAAACCAATTCATCACGACGTTCAAAATCAAAATCCTTCATGAAGCCCGCCCATGCGGCGGATGCCAGGTTGGTGCCCATTGTGCCTTTGAAGTTCCCGGAGGCGCCACGCACCGTGCCCGCAGGCATCATCGGGCATTTGCAAACCGAATAAGATTCAGGCTTTGGTTTTTACCAACAAAACATTCCCATTCAAAGGTAATTCATGGCACGCACCGTCAACTGCATCAAACTCGGCAAGCCAGCCGAAGGTCTGGACTTCCCACCCTATCCCGGCGAATTGGGCAAACGCATCTGGGAAAGTGTCAGCAAGGAAGCCTGGGCAGCCTGGCTCAAGCACCAGACCATGCTGGTCAATGAAAACCGGCTGAATCTGGCCGACGCACGCGCCCGCCAGTACCTGGCCCGCCAGATGGAAAACCACTTTTTTGGCGATGGTGCCGACGCGGCGCAGGGCTACGTACCGCCTGCTGCCTGATCTGGCCCGCGTGTCTGGCGTCCCAGCTGACGTGCCAGCAACTACCCACCCGGCCTTTCTCCAGGGATGGCGGAGCCTGCCTGCCTGGTGTGTGCTGGACACCGCTTTTGGTGACGGCACACGTTTTCTGTCCACCTGGCGGGCGTGGCAATGTGATCCCCAACGGCCGCGCATGCTGCATTACGTGGCCATCTGCGAGCAGGCCCCGGACGTGGAATCGCTCCAGCGCGCGATCGACGCCCTTCCGGAGCTGCGGCCCCATGCTGCGACGCTAATTCGCCAGTGGTTCGGGTTCCTGCCCGGGTTTCATCGCGTTCACCTGAGCGCAGGTCATGTGCTGCTGACTTTGTGTGTAGGCGAACTCAAGACCATGCTGCGGGAGCAGCATTTCACCGCAGACTCGGTTGTTCTGGGGCCGCTGGCGGCGCCAACGGCCTCCCGCGCTTCACCGTGGTCCGAACCTGTCCACTGGGCTCTGAAGGCCGTGGCGCGATGCTGTCACCGCGGCACGGAACTGGTCATGCACAAGGCCAACGACAGCCTGCGCAATGACCTCGTCCGGCTGGGCTTTGAGTTCCACAACCAGACTGACCCTTTTCAGGGGTATTTCAATCCCAAGTGGGACCTCAGCAACAGCCGGGGAGGCCGTCCTGCAGCCCATCCCATGACCACGTCGCCCGGCCGCTGCGTGGTAATCGGGGCCGGACTGGCCGGCGCCAGCGTGGCGGCTTCGCTGGCACGACGTGGCTGGCAGGTGCAGGTGCTGGACGCCGCTGACGCACCGGCCGCCGGGGCTTCCGGTCTGCCAGCCGGGCTCGCCGTGCCCCACAACTCGCCCGACAACAGCCCACGCTCCCGCCTGTCACGCGCCGGTTTGCGACTGACGCTGGAGCAGGCCCGGCACGCGTTGATTGCGGGACAGGATTTTGAGGAACGCGGTACGCTGGAGCGCCGGCTGGATGGTGCGCTGGGCCTGCCTGCCGACTGGCCACTGGCTGGAGAAGAATGGTCCCGCACAGCGGTGCAAAAAACCATCTCCCCGGACTTTTCCGGGCGTGACAAAGCCCTGTGGCACGCACACGGCGCCTGGATCAAACCCGACCGTCTGGTGCAGGCCTGGCTCCATGAACCCGGTGTGCGCCTTGTGCCCAAGACGCGGGTAAACCACCTCGCCCACACGCCACAAGGCTGGGCGGTGTCAGACGATTCCGGGCAGACGTTGACCACAGTACCGCTGGTGGTCGTGGCGGCTGCGGGTGGATCGCTCACGCTGCTGCGCCATGCAGAACAGATTTCCATTGACAGGCCCACGGGCCGGCTCGACTCGGCGCGGGAGCTTGCCGGCCAGGTGTCATGGGCGCTGCACCAGAGCGGTGATGACGCCGTGTTTCCACAGACACCGGTCAACGGGTCAGGAAGCTTCATTCCGGCAGTGCCCGTGCAGGATGGGCTGGCGTGGTTCGTGGGGGCTACCTACGAGCAACTGGATTCTTCAAACCAGCAGCGGACATCGCAACAGACCCGGCATCAGGAAAATCTTCTGAAACTGGAAATCCTGCTGCCCCGGGCTGCGGCATACCTGAAGCCCCGATTCGCACGCGAAGAAATTCAGGCCTGGTCGGGCGTGCGCTGTGCCACATCCGACCGCCTGCCGGTAGTCGATGTGATTCAGGGTGACGGATCTGCCAGCCTGTGGGTCAGCGCCGCCATGGGCTCACGGGGGCTCAGTCTGTGCGTGCTGTGCGCCGAGTTGCTGGCAGCCCGTCTGCACGCCGAACCACTACCCCTTGAGAGCCGCCTGGCCCGCTTGCTGCATGCGTGATCAGCTACACCTTTTGTAGCAATTGAATGATCTGGCCGGGGTCAAACGGGCGCTCCAGCACCGCAAAGCAACCGGCCTGCTCGGCACGTTCCTGCATGTGCCACGAGGTATCGCCGGTGCTCAGCACCACGCGGCCAATCACCGGCTCCATGCCAACCAGCTTCTCGACCAGCTTCCAGCCATCCATGTCGGGCATGTCCAGACTGACGATCACCAGGTCGTAGTGGCGGCGACGTGCCATGTCCAGCGCCAGCGCGCCGGTGTCGGCGTCTTCCACCTCGTATAGACCGGCCAGCGCCAGCCGGGCGCGCAGGTACATGCGCTGATCGCGCGAGGCGTCAACCAGCAGGGACACTTTCACGCCGGGCGGCAAGGCGTCCATGTAGTCGATATCAAAATCCACCAGCTCTTGAGCCTGCGCGGGTGGCGTCATGAACAGGTCGTCCATCGCCTGCACCACAGCGGTCCAGTCCAGCGGCCGGCTGAACACCCGCCATGCGTTTTCCGGTGCACCAGCGCCAACGCAGATCAGTTTCAGGTTGACGTTGTGACCAGGGGATGCCAGTTCGAGCCGGGCCTCGTAACTTTCGCAGTCGATCAAGCCAAGGTGCGGGGCCAACGGTGCTTCCGGCGTCCACAGGGTGTAGGACACCTCCCGCTCCCGTGACAGCCGGAATACCGTGTTAAGGGCGTGTCTTTCAACGTCCGTAAATCCCACAACTTTGACGAATACGAGAGGTACCATTCGATACGGCGGTTTCTGCGCGACCCAAAAAGGGGGATTATGACTGCTCATCGGGGGCCATTCAGACGTCATCCAGGCTGGGTACTGCCGTAAACACCACTATTTTTACCAATCGGTAAAATAAAACTTTTGATGCCTTCCTGCGATTCTTCGGGATTGCCTTGTTTCATTCTGCT
>JAABRC010000193.1 GCA_011391115.1 Candidatus Egaibacter danicus
GCCATTGCCAATCCAGCGGTGAGCGCAGCCGCTGCGAGTGTGATCAGGGTCTTTTTCATGGGGTTCCTTTTTCAGTGATTACAGGTGGGACAAAACAGGTCCGCTCAGGTCGGCACCCAAAGCGTTGGCAAATCGGGTAGATCATGCAATATGCGCGCCAGCGAACCATCGCGCACCATTTGCGTGGCATGCGCCATGTCCGGTGCCAGATACCGGTCGTGCGCCATCTGGGGAATATCCCGGCGCAGCAAGGCATGCACCTGCTCCAGCGCGTGCGAGCTTTTCATGGGCCGCAGGAACTCGATTCCCTGCGCGGCAGCCAGCAACTCGATGCCCAGAATATTGGCGGTGTTGCTGATCATCGACTGCAAGCGCCGCGCTGCAAACGTGGCCATGGACACGTGGTCTTCCTGGTTGGCGCTGGTGGGCAGACTGTCCACACTGGCCGGGTGGGCCAGTGATTTGTTTTCGGACGCCAGCGCTGCGGCGGTGACGTGCGCAATCATGAACCCGCTGTTCAAGCCGGCATCTGCCGTCAGGAACGGCGGCAGGCGTGACACACCGCTGTCAATCAGCATGGCAATGCGCCGCTCGGCTATGGCACCTACTTCGGCAATGGCCAGCGCCATGCCGTCGGCAGCCAGCGCGACCGGTTCGGCGTGGAAATTGCCGCCAGAAATCATCGCACCATCCTCGGCGAACACCAGTGGATTGTCCGTCACGGCATTGGCCTCGCGCACCAGCACCAGCGCACCGTGGCGCAGTTGGTCAAGGCAGGCACCCACCACTTGCGGCTGACAGCGCAGGCTGTAGGGGTCTTGCACGCGGTCATCGCCATCTTCATGGGACTTGCGGATTTCACTTCCCTTCAACAGGGCGCGGTAGTACTGGGCCACGTCAATTTGCCCCGGCTGACCGCGCAAGGCGTGAATGCGGGGGTCGAACGGTCCATCACTGCCACGGGCGGCATCCACCGTCAACGCGCCAATCACCAGCGCTGCTTCCAGCACGGGCTCGAAACTCAGCAGGCCGTGCAACGCCAGCGCTGTTGAAGTTTGCGTGCCGTTGATCAGGGCCAGGCCCTCCTTGGCACCCAGCTTCAGCGGTTCAATGCCGGCCTGCTTCAAGGCAGCTGCGGCTGGAACCGCCTGGCCACCCACCAGCATCTCACCTTCGCCCAGCAACGCCAGCGTCATGTGCGCCAGAGGCGCCAGGTCACCCGATGCACCCACCGAACCCTGCGATGGGACATACGGAACCAGCCCGGCGTTGTGCACGGCCAGCAGGGTGTCAATGACCACCTCACGCACGCCCGAGTGGCCGCGTGCCAGACTGGCTGCCTTGAGCGCCAGCATGAGTCGCACAATTTCGGGTGCCAGCGGCTCGCCCACACCCACGCTGTGGGAACGAATCAGGTTGAGTTGCAATGTGTCCAGCTGGGCTTTGCTGATGCGCTGGTTAGCCAGTTTGCCAAAACCAGTGTTCACGCCGTAGACCGGTGCATCACCATCGGCGGCACGTTGCACCACCTGCTGGCTGGCACGAATAACCGCACGGCTGGATTCAGGCAGTGTCAATTGGCGCACACCCGAATGGATGCCCTGCAACTGGTTCAGCGTCAAGTGACCAGGCTGGATGAGAAGTGTTGTCGTCATCCTATTTCCCGAGCATCGGCATGTTCATGCCCTGTTCACGGGCGCAGGCTACTGCAATGTCGTAACCTGCATCGGCGTGACGCATGACACCCGTTGCGGGATCATTCCACAACACTCGCTCGATCCGCTTGGCAGCGGCATCGGTGCCGTCACACACGATCACCACGCCGGAATGCTGCGAATACCCCATACCCACGCCACCTCCGTGGTGTAGCGAAACCCAGGTGGCTCCGCCAGCGGTGTTAAGCAGCGCATTGAGCAGCGGCCAGTCGCTCACGGCATCACTGCCGTCTTTCATGGATTCAGTTTCCCGATTGGGTGAAGCCACCGAGCCACTGTCCAGGTGATCACGGCCAATGACGATGGGCGCCTTGAGCTCGCCGTTTTTCACCATCTCATTGAAAGCCAGACCCGCGCGGTGACGCTCACCCAGCCCGATCCAGCAAATGCGCGCTGGTAAACCCTGGAACGCGATGCGGTCGGCCGCCATGTCCAGCCAGCGGTGAAGGTGCGCGTCCTGCGGGAACAGCTCTTTCATCTTGGCGTCAGTCTTACGGATGTCTTCCGGATCGCCGGACAATGCCACCCAGCGGAATGGCCCTTTGCCACGACAAAACAGTGGCCGCACGTAGGCAGGCACAAAACCGGGGAAGTTGAACGCGTTCTTCACACCTTCATCAAATGCCACCTGGCGGATGTTGTTGCCATAGTCCACCGTGGGAATGCCCATGGCCTGAAAGTCCAGCATCGCCTGCACATGCACGGCACAGCTTTTGGCAGCAGCGTCACGCAAAGTGGCATGCTGGGCCGAATCGGCTTGAGCAGCGCGCCAGCCTTCAACCGACCAGCCTGATGGCAGATAGCCATTCACCAGATCGTGGGCCGAGGTTTGGTCCGTCACCAGGTCGGGGCGAATGCCGCCAGCTTTTGCGCGTTTCACCATCTCGGGCAGGATGTCTGCCGCATTGCCCAGCAGTGCGATGGAGACCGCTTTTTTTTCTTTCGCATAACGTGCCAGCCGCGCCAGCGCGTCGTCCAGATCGCGGGCCTGCTCATCCACATAACGGGTCTTGATGCGGAAATCGATACGCGACTGCTGGCACTCAATGTTCAGCGACGAAGCGCCCGCAAAGCTGGCGGCCAGCGGCTGTGCGCCACCCATGCCACCCAGACCCGCAGTCAAAATCCAGCGACCTGCCAGGTCACCGTTGTAGTGTTGACGACCCGCTTCCACGAAGGTTTCATAGGTGCCCTGCACGATGCCCTGGCTACCGATATAAATCCATGAGCCTGCCGTCATCTGGCCGTACATCATCAGGCCCTTGCGGTCGAGCTCATGAAAATGTTCCCAGGTGGCCCATTTGGGAACGAGGTTGGAGTTGGCAATCAGCACGCGCGGTGCATCCACATGCGTGCGAAACACACCAACTGGTTTGCCAGACTGCACCAGCAGGGTTTCATCTTCCTTCAGGTCCCGCAGGCTTTGCAGGATGGCCTCAAAACAATCCCAGTTGCGCGCAGCCTTGCCAATGCCGCCATAAACCACAAGTGCATCGGGGTTTTCGGCCACTTCAGGGTCCAGGTTGTTTTGCACCATGCGGTAAGCGGCTTCAATCAGCCAGTTTTTGCAGGCGAGCTGGGTGCCTCTGGGTGAGCGCACAGGGCGAGGTTTGGCTGACATGGCAAGTACTTCGGTTGGTTTCAATTATTTGATAGACTGGGCGAATATTACTTGTCTAGACAAGTCTAGGCAAGTACAATTTGCTCATGGTTTTCCCTAGCCGAACATCCACACCTTCACCGTCATTCGCTGCCAGGGCTCCCTATGCACGCGTGAAAGCGTTTCTGAAGGAGGGGCTGTCAGTGGGTCGATGGACACCGGGCACCCTGATGCCGTCTGAATCTGAACTGGTCGCCCAGTTTCAGGTGAGTCGCATGACGGTGACGCGGGCGTTGCGCGAACTACAGACGGAGGGGCTGGTCAGTCGCGTCCAGGGAGTTGGCACCTTTGCAGCGCATTTGTTTCGGGTGTCATCGTCCCTGACCATTCGCGACCTGCACGAAGAAATCGTGGCGAGGGGGCATCGCCACCATGCGCAGGTTCATCTGGCGCAGGAGGAGCGTGCAGCGGATGGCCTGGCCCAGCAACTCGGCGTGGCCATTGGTGCATCCGTATTTCACACATTGATTGTTCACTTTGAGAACGGTGTGCCACTGCAGTGTGAGGACCGTTACGTCAACCCCGCCTGCGCGCCTGACTACCTGCAGACCGATTTCACGCAGATTACGCCCACCCACTACTTGCTGTCAGTAGCACCGTTGTGGGAAGCGCAATATTCCATCGAAGCCGGCCCGCCCAGCGCCAGGGAGGCCGAGTTGCTGGGCATTGCCTCTACCGACCCGTGCCTCATCATCGTGCGCCGCACCATCAACCGGGATGTTCCCATCACGCTGGCGCGGTTGGTTCACCCGGGTTCGCGGTATCAAATTCACGGGCAGTTCAAACCATGACCGTCAGCATCCACCACGCACCAACCATTGCACCTCAACCCTGGCGCAATGGCGGCGGTCAAACGCGTGAGCTGTTGACGTGGCCCCCCGGCCCCGACTGGCTGGTGCGCATCAGCCGGGCAGACATTGAATCCGATGGCCCGTTTTCTGCGTTCCCCGGTGTGGAACGCTGGTTCAGCGTGCTGGAAGGTGCAGGTGTTGCGCTGCAATTTGCAGAGGAAGAACGCATTTTGAAGTCCGGCGACGTGCCTCTGGTCTTTGACGGGTCAACCGCACCGGGGTGCCGCTTGCTCAATGGCCCTACGCAAGACCTGAATTTGATGATACGGCAAGGTAGCGGCGTGATGCAACCTGTTCAGACCCAAACAGCCTGGTCCGGCCCGTTTTCTGCGCGCGGCCTTTACACCTTGAGCGCGGGCGAATGGCAAGCTGGCGGGCAGTCCCGCACACT
>JAABRC010000194.1 GCA_011391115.1 Candidatus Egaibacter danicus
GACGCATTCGGCACGGCTCACCGCGCCGAAGCCAGCACCTACGGCATCGCCCAGTTTGCGCCGGTAGCCTGCGCCGGCCCGCTGCTGGCCGCGGAAATGGACGCCATCTCGGCCGCCCTGCTGGCGCCCAAGCGTCCGCTGGTGGCCATCGTGGCGGGCTCCAAAGTCTCTACCAAGCTGACCATTCTCAAAAGTCTGGCGAATAACGTCGATCAGCTGATTGTGGGCGGCGGCATCGCCAACACCTTCATGCTGGCCGCCGGCCTGAAGATCGGCAAGAGCCTGGCCGAGCCCGATTTGCTGGCCGAGGCCCGGGCGGTGATCGAGGCCATGAAGGCCCGCAGCGCAGCCGTGCCCATCCCCACCGATGTGGTGACGGCCAAGGAGTTCAAGGCCGACGCCGTTGCCACCGTGAAGCGTGCGACCGACGTGGCGGATGACGACCTGATTCTGGACATTGGCCCCGAAACCGCGAAGACGCTGGCGGCTCAACTGATGAAGGCAGGCACCATCGTCTGGAACGGTCCGGTGGGTGTGTTTGAGTTTGCCGCGTTCGAGCACGGTACCAAAGTGATTGCCCACGCTATCGCTGACAGCGCAGCCTTTTCGATTGCCGGTGGCGGCGACACGCTGGCAGCGATTGCCAAATACGGCATCGAGAAGCAAGTAGGTTACATCTCCACTGGCGGCGGCGCGTTTCTGGAAGTGCTGGAAGGCAAAACCCTGCCCGCGTTTGAAATCCTGCAGCGCCGGTTCGAAGGTTAATCAGCTATATAAATAATAGCTGCTCACGCATATCAGACGGGGGCTTGAGGTCGATTTGGTGCTGAAGAACCACCAAATCTGCTCTCCGCATGCTCGCGGAACTATTTCACGCATTTCAAGCGTGATTTTGACTTTGCACAAAGCGCGGCCTTCAAGCGGGTTGATTTTTGGAATTTTTGAGGTAAAACAATAAATATTCGGGGGCTTTAGCAGTCATCCGGAAGTTTTGTCACGTGTAGTCATGCGTTCGTTTTCTTCAATTCGTTTCTCAGCCGTGCTGCTGATGTTCTGGGTGACGGTGATGTCGCCGGGGCAGGTGCGTGCTCAAGGGGAGTCTGAAGTGTCAGAAAGCACGCTGGCTTCCATCTTGCGGAAGGAAGCCATCGCCTACGAGAATGGTGAAGGCGTGCCTCGTGACCTTGTTCTTGCTGCCACCCTGTACTGCAAAAGTGCGCGCTTGGGTGACCCGGAAGCGCAGTACAACCTGGGGTGGATGTATGCCAATGGCCGCGGCCCTGAGCGCAATGATGTTGCGGCAGCCTTTTTCTTCCACGCTGCTGCAGAGCAGGGGCTAGAGGCTGCGAAGCGCATGTTGAGCAGGGTGGGTGGTCCTACATCAGAGGTGCCCGAGTGCATGCGCGAACCTGCTCCGCGTCCTGCTGCGCCAGAGGCTGTGGCAAGGCGTCTGCCACCAACTCCCGCAAAACCACCCGTTGACTATGCGGCTATCGCGCCCAGGAACATTTTTGACCTTGTGATGAAAATGGCGCCCCAGTTCAAGGTGGAGCCCCAACTCGCATTGGCAATCATTGCTGCTGAATCTAATTTCGATAGTCTGGCGTTGTCACCCAAGAATGCAAGAGGGCTGATGCAGCTCATTCCGGAAACCAGCGAACGCTTCAATGTCAGGAATGCATTCGATCCGGCCCAGAATATCCGTGGTGGCCTCACCTATCTACGCTGGCTGCTGGCCTATTTTGAGGGTGATGTGGCGCTGGTTGCCGCCGCCTACAACTCGGGAGAAGGTACCGTTGAGCGTTATCGTGGCGTTCCACCTTACCTGGAGACACGTGCCTATGTGCAACGCATTCTCAAGTCAGTGGGATCCAGAGCACATCCCTTTGATGAAGCGGTGACTCGCCCTTCAGCGTCGTTACCCTTGATCAGGGTTTCCTGGCGTGCGAAGTAAGTTCGTCAGTTCGTATTGCCGCCAAATCTGCTCTCCGCCTGTTTGCGGAACTCTGAAGGCGTGGTGCCCTTGATTTCCAGAAAACGGCGGTTGAAATTGGCCACGTTGTTGAAGCCCACGTCGTAGCAAATATTGGTGATGTAGCGGTCCGAACTCATCAACAGCTGGCAGGCACGGTTGATGCGCACGTGGTTGACGAAGTCGGTATAGGTGTTGCCCGTCGCCTTGCGAAAAAACCGGGAAAACCGGCTCTCGCTCATGCCCAGATCAGCGGCCACATCCGCTGCTGTGAGCGATTGAGCCACGTTTTCGGTGATGCGGTTGACGATGGCGTTGATCTGGTCCAGCTCGGCGTCGTTGTCCCCGCCCTGCATTTGCACGTTGGACAGCAGCCGGTAGTCGGTCCAACGCGCCAGGTCGGTCATGAAATCCAGAAAGGCCGTGAGGCGGCGCAGTCCTTTTGACGCCTTGACCACGTGCCAGTGTTGCTGGCTGCTTTGCGAGAGGCCAAAAAACTCGATGCCGTGTTTCGCACGCTCGAGCAGCGGCAGCAGTTCGGTCAGCTCGGGAATGGTCAGGCAGGCCTGCTCCACGGGCTCGTGCCGGAACTGGATGACCAGGTCGCGTTTGGCCACGCCCTCGGGTGGAATATCGACTGAAATCCAGTTGTGTGGCAACCGTGGCCCACACAGAACCACATGGCCGGGCTCGAATGGCCCGATCCAGTCGCCAACAAAGGCCTTGCCCGATGTCGCGGTGATCAGGTGAAGTTCGTACTCGTCATGGCAATGCCAGCGCGCCAGCGGCGTGGGGTAGCCATGGTCCAGACAACGGATAAAACCCACGTCAGCCGGGGGCTCATAACCCAGCGACGTGCTGCGGTTGTAGTCGGCCTCCAGCTCGGGCTGGCGTTGTCGGTTAGCGTGGGGCGAATGGGTATGGGCAAGTGAAGCCACGGCAAGCTCCAGCGGGTTGGGTTCAGCTCATTACGTTACCACCATCCACGTTCAGTGTCTGCGCGGTGATGTAGGAGGCTTCGTCACTGGCCAGGAATACGGCGGCCCCGGCAATGTCGGTCGGGTCACCCATGTAACCCAGTGGCACGGCTTCACCCACCCGTTTTTTCTTCTCGCCCAGCGGCAGGTTTTCGTATTTGGCAAAAAGGGCGTCCACGTGTTTCCACATGGGCGTGGCAATCACGCCGGGTGCGATGCCATTGACACGGATGTGGTGTGGCGCCATCGCCAGTGCGGCGCTTTGCGTGTAGCTGATGATGGCCGCTTTGGTGGCGCAGTAGTGTGAAACCAATGCCTCGCCGCGACGGCCGGCTTGCGACGCCATGTTGATGACCGCACCGCGTGTCTGGTTGGCCACCATGTTGGCCAACACCTTCTGCATGATGAAAAAAGCGCCTTTGACGTTGACGGCAAACATTTTGTCGTACATCGCTTCATCACTTTCCAGCAGGGGCGCCATGTCGAATATGGCGGCATTGTTGAAAAGAATGTGGATAGGTCCGAAATGCTCAACGGCCAGGGTGATCAGGCGCGCGATGTCTGCGGACTTGGTGACGTCGGCAGCGATGTAATTCAGCTGACCCGGAAACTCTGCCTGCAAGGCCTGCACTTCCACTGAGGCCTGGGCGGGCAGATCCACCACGCTGCAGGGTGCGCCTTCCCTGAGGTAAGCGGCGGTTACCGCGGCACCAATGCCACCGCCCGCACCCGTCAGGATGGCGTGTCGATTGTTCAAGCGTTGGTTGCTGGGATTGGATGAATTGTTCATGGTCGATGGTTTTTCACAAAAAGGGAGACGCGTTCACGGGCTGCGCGCACGGCGCTGACGACGACTGGGTTGCCCGCCAAGGGACCCCACAAGACCGGGTCTGCGCAAAAGGCGGCAACGGGATCTGCCGCTTCGCAGATGGCGTGCGCCGAAGCTGCATCCATCGCTTGATCCTGGTAGGTGTAGGCAATTTCACCCCGGTGCCAGCGCTGCAGGTAAGCCAGAAACAAGGCCGGCAACATCGCCACACTGGCAATTGACTCGCCAAGGGCCAGGCGCTCGCTAACCGTCGGCGTTATGAAGCCCGGAATCTTGGAGAACCCGTCCATGGCTACCCGCTGGTTCGTATCGCGAATGGCCGGGTTGCCAAAACGATCCAGCACCACGTCGCGATAGGCTGCAAGGTCTAAGGGGCTGGGCGACAGGACGGGAATCACATCGTCTGTCACATAGTCAAATGCGAACCGGCGGATCACCGCGTCGTGGGTGCCCTCGTGAATGAACTGGTAACCCACCAGTGTGCCTGCCCACGCTATACAGCTGTGTGTGGCGTTCAGCAGGCGAATTTTGGCTTCTTCAAAGGGCGCAACGGACTTGACCATCTGTACACCAACGGTTTCCCATTTCGGGCGTCCGGCGCAAAAGCTGTCTTCAATCACCCACTGAATGAAGCTCTCACCCATAACCGGCACGGCATCGGCCCAGCCGGTAGCGGCCAGCACCCGTTGTGCAACATCGGGCGTTGGTCGCGGTGTGATGCGGTCCACCATGGCGTTGGGGCTGGTTATGTTGGTTGCAATCCATTTCAACAGTTCGTCGTCGCCCAGTTGCCCGATGAATTGAATC
>JAABRC010000195.1 GCA_011391115.1 Candidatus Egaibacter danicus
GATCGGCTTCGGCGATCGATTTCTTGGCTACCCGGTCAAAAATCGGGCGAATCGTTGATTTGCTGTCCACCACTTTCCAGGCGCCGCTGCCGTTGTCCAGCGTGAAATCCACCACACCCAGATGGTCGCCCCAGCGCCCGGGCATCACGGCTGCTACGCCATTGATGGTGCCGCGCTCCACATCGGCACGGGGGAACGTGGCAAATGCCTTGCTGGGAAACTCGGCGTGGGAATGGCCGAACAGGATCGCATCAATGCCGGGAACATCAGCCAGGCGCGATACCGCGTTTTCAGCCATCGCGCCAACCTCACCCTTTTCAAACCCCGAATGCGGGATGGCAATCACCAGTTGCGCGCCCTTGGCCCGCATTTCCGGCACGTATTTTTTGGCCACTTCCGCGATATCACGCGTGACCACGCGGCCTTCCAGATTGGCCTTGTCCCACTGCATGATCTGTGGCGGCACAAACCCGATCACACCCACCTTGATCGGGTACGACTTGCCCTGCGCGTCCTTCACCATGCGGTCCAGCAGCACATACGGCGTGAACGCATGTTTGGCGCTGGCCGAATCCTTGTCCTTGTCATCCACGTACACATTGGCGTTGACGTAAGGGAAATTCGCCCCCGCGATGGAGCGGCGCAGGAACGGCAGCCCGTAGTTGAATTCGTGGTTGCCCAGGTTGCCGGCGTCGTAGCCCAGCTGGTTCATCACCTTGTAAGCCGGGTGAACCTGGCCATCTTTCAGCGGGTTCACCTTGGCCACCACGTCGCCCAGCGGGTTACCCTGCAGCAGGTCGCCGTTGTCAAAGAGCAGGCTGTTGGTAGCCTCGGCGCGAGCCGCCTTGATCAGTGTGATGGCGCGGGCCAGACCGTACTGGTCCGTGGCTTTGTCCTGGTAATAGTCGTAGCTGAGCAGGTTCATGTGCACATCTGTGGTCTCCAGAATGCGCAGCTTCACCTCTGCCGACCACACCGCCGTACTGGCCATTACAGCCAGCAACCCCGCTCCGATCAAACGCTTGTTCATACAGCTCTCCGCAGCAAAGCTGTCATCTTAAACCTGCGTGTGAAACCCCGGTGACAGATTTGTGACCGGCTCAAAACGCGTCATTAGATGCGGCTTATTTAATCCACAACCGGATGGCGTCCCACGTGCGGCCCAGAATACCGGCCTGCTCAACCGCGTCCAACGCCACCAGCGGGACATCGATCAAGGGCTGCTCACCCACCGACACCTTCAGCATGGCCAGCTGCTGGCCTTTGGTGAACGGCGCCACCAGCGGATCAGCACGTGCCACCTGGGTCTTGATCTTGGCTGCGCTGCCGGCCGGCACAGCCACCACGATGGACTGCACGCTGCCGATCTTCACCACCGCGTCCTTGCCTTTCCAGACAGCGGGTGTCACAACCGGCTGCAAGGCGTCGAACAGCTTGACCGCTTCAAACGCGGTGTAACCCCAATTCAGCAGCTTTTGCGATTCATTGGCGCGGGCGTTTTCACCGGCTGTGCCCAAAACGATGGACAACAGGCGACGGCTACCCACCGAAGCGGGCGTGCCGGGAGCGGCGCCGGGGGTGCCCAGATTGGGGAAGTCGCGCTTGGCGGTGGCAATGAGGCAGTAACCCGCGGCATCGGTATGGCCGGTTTTCAAACCATCAACAGACGGATCGCGAAACAGCAGCGTGTTGCGATTGCTGTCGTTGGCCGCAGGCGTACCCTCGTAGTGGTATTTCTTGATGGCGTAATAAGGCACGTAGTCGGGAAAATCATGCATCAGCCGAGTGGCCAGAATGCTCAAGTCACGCGCGGTGGTGGTGTGGCCGGGCTCGGTCAGACCTTCGGGGTTTTTGTAGCCGGTAGCCTTCATGCCCAGCACCTTGGCCTGCTCGTTCATCAACTGCACAAACCGCTCTGCCGTGCCGCCCACACCCTCGGCCAGCGCCATGGTGGCGTCGTTGCCGCTTTGCACAATCATGCCCTTGATCAGGTCTTCCACGGGCACCTTCATCTTGGGGTCGATGAACATGCGTGAACCCGGCATCTTCCAGGCGCGCTCACTCACCGGCAGGGTTTGTTTCAGGTCCAGCTTTTTGGTGCGCAGCGCGTCAAACACCAGATAGGCCGTCATCAACTTGGTGAGCGACGCAGGTTCCACCGGTGAATCGATGTCTTTTTGGGCCAGCAGTTGATTGGCAGTAACGTCCAGCAACAGGTAAGAGCGGGCGGCAATTTCCGGGGCTTGCGGCACTTGGGCGGCAACCGGCAAACAAAGAGCGGCGGCCAGGGCCAGTGAAAGGTATTTCAGAAAGGATTTCAAGGAAGCAGATTTCAAAAGAGACGATTTCATCAAAGGGGGAGAAGAAGGGAGAGAGAGGATTCAGCGCGAGTTCAAGTGGCGCACCACCAGACTTCTCAGAAGGGGCAATTGTCCGTGAAAGAAGTGCGAGCCTCCGGGCACAACGGTGATGGGCAGCGTTTGGGGGCGCGCCCAGTTCATCGCATCGGCCAGCGGCACGGTGTCATCCAGTTCGCCGTGAACCACCAGCGTGCGGTCATGGGCGTCGGGGGGTAGCGTTGCCACTGAAAAACGGCTGGCTGCGGTACCGATTAGCACGACTATTTGAGCCGGGCGGCTCGGCCACAACGCCTGCACCGCATGGCTGGTGACAAACGCGCCAAACGAAAAACCGGCCAGCGCCAGTTCGCCCTCAGGCGCACTGTGTGCCACCACCGCGAGCAAATCGTCCAGCTCGCCACGGCCATCGTCGTGTGTGCCGGCACTGGCGCCAACACCGCGAAAGTTGAAGCGGATAGCGCTCCAGCCGCACTGCACAAATGCGCGCGCCATGGTTTGCACCACCTTGTTGTCCATGGTGCCGCCAAACAGCGGGTGCGGGTGCGCAATGACTGCTACGCCACGGGAAACCACACCCGGCGCCAGTGCGGGCTCATCGCGCACCGCCTCAATCTGACCAGCCGGGCCAGCGACCGTAAACAGTTGGGTATGGATGTTCACTATCGCCCGACATTGGCAGGCGTCAGCAGGCGCTCCACCACTTTGCCGTTTTTCAGGTGGGATTCGACGATCTCGTCAATATCGTCGTTATCCACATACGTGTACCAGACTGCTTCCGGGTACACCACGGCGATGGGGCCGCCGGCACAACGGTCCAGGCAGCCGGCCTTGTTGACCCGCACCTTGCCCGCGCCCATCAGGTTATCGGCTTTGACCTGCGCCTTGCAACGGTCAAAAGCTTCCTGCGCATGATGCTGCGCACAGCATTCCTCACCGTTCTTGCGCTCGTTCAGGCAGAAAAATATGTGCCGCTCGTAGTAAGACTTTGGCTGGTTCTGGTTTTCACTCATCCGGACATTTTAGTTTTGCGGCGAGCGCGAGCCCACCACCGTCAGCACATACACCATCACCGCATAGGGCCACAGCCAGCCCAGCCATTGCGCCAGCCCGTGAAAGCGAATAAAGCGCCCCTGCTCCCAGCTTTGCAGCGTCTGCGCAAAATAGGGGTCTGTTGGCGCCTGGTTCAGCAAGCTGAGGTATACCCCCAGCGCCAGCAACAACAGGGCCGCGCAGATGCGCCGGGGTATCAGCACCAGCGGCAACGCAAAAGACAGTGCGGACACAATGCCCACCTGCACCGGCAAGGTCAGCCAGGGCCACGCATGCTCCGGGCTGTAGGACAAGGCAGACGACAGCGCCGTGACACTAACGCCCACTGCCACTACCAGCAAGGCAAAGATGGCCCGGCGCAACATGGAGCGGATGATGCAATACCCCAGCAGGCAGGGAATCAACACCCCCAGCATCACGCAAACCAGTTCAGCCAGCGGCAACAGTGGCTCCAGTTCCACTTCGCGCAGGGGCAACCACTCCAGAAAAGGTGTGTCTTCCAAGGTATCCACCAAGGCCAGTTCCAGCCGCTCCAGAACCTGACCCAATCCAAACGGGACCGAAGCGGGAAACATCAGCGCCACCGGCCACAAGGCCAGCAGCACCAGCCCGCCGCGCGCATGCTCCACGAACCAGCGCTCGCGAAAACGGTTCCATTGCGCAATGGCGCCCATCTTTTCCAGCAGCGCCGCAACCACCGCGCCCAGCCACGCACCAAGCACATTCAACACCAGGTCCACATTGGACGGCACCCGTGCGGGCAGATAGCTCTGCATGGCCTCCATGATGAGGGACAGCCCCGCAGCGCACAGAGTGGTTACCAGCACGGCATGAGTTCCCCGACCCGTCCGCAACGCGCCCAGCGTCAGCAAAAACCCCAGCGGTGCATAGCCCGCCACGTTGGCAGCCACATCAAACCAGGTCCAGTAGCGCGTGAGGGGGGCCGCCAGAAACGCCCAAGGCGCAATACCCTGATCACGCCACTCTGCAAACGGGTAAAGGCTGGCATAGAGCACCAGCCCCACGTAGATCAGCGCCAGGGGCCAGGCCGAGGTCTTTTGCATGGCTGTCAGCGCTTGCCTTTCACGTCAGAATGGCTTGACCACCACCAGAATCACTGCGGCCAGCAGCAGCAGCACCGGCACCTCGTTGAACCACC
>JAABRC010000196.1 GCA_011391115.1 Candidatus Egaibacter danicus
GCACACTGGCTGGGCCGCACGACGGCAGCTCGATCCTGGAAGCAGCGATGGATCAGTTGATCACGCTGAAACGCGGCCACCTGAAGATTGCACTACCCGCTGGCAACAGTTACCAGAGTCGCACACACGCCAACAAAACGCTATCAAAAGGGGAGCTGGTCACGCTTCACTGGCGGGGGCTACCGGTCGATTTGACACAGAGTTTTGCCGAAATCTGGTTGCCTGAGGGCGCCACCGGCATCGAGATTGAACTCACCCCGCCGGGCCGGACTGCGCTGCCTGCACTTAAGTGGGGCGAATCGAAAATGTGGACGGACAGCGGCGCGCACCCCCTGTGCGCAGTGATCTATCCGAAGACCGTGGCAACCGGGCGAAATGGCACCTGTGCGCTGATCGCGGTGGGGCCAACATTCAGTTTCGACAACAATATTTTCACGGCACCCGCCGGCGTCTGGGCCATCCGGATAACCAACCGAACGCACGATGCCAAAGCCCAACCGGTCACGCTGGATGTCTACGTGGAGCGCGACGATGCGGTGCTGGGTACCTATAACGGCGCGCAACAGTCGCACTTTGAAGACGCGGCTTACGACATGAACGGCAACCCGGGCTCGTTTGTTGACCATGCCGGCAACCCGTCACCCATACGCCGCAGTGGTAACTTCAACAGCATTTCCACCGGCACCCAAACGGTAACCGTGGGTGGTGTGCGGGCCAGCGACGGCAGTTGGGCGCACTACTCGCCGCAAAGACCTGAACCCGACCCGACCCGCGCCCGGCGCACCGGCGTGAACAATGTGCCTGACGTGCACGAGGCCAGTGACGACAACGCCGTGCTATTGGGTTTGCTCGCCGCGGGCACGCGAAGCGGTGCCACCGTGCGGCTGGTGGGTACCAGCGCCGCGTCACCCCAACGGGCGCGCAAACTGCTGAACGGCATGTGATTGGCAGAGTGAAATGCTACAAATAAAGTAGCTGCCCACGCATATTTCACGAGGGCTAGAGGCCGATTTAGACCCTATTTTGAGCCGTTTTTCCGCTTGCGGAGCACATCGCCTGCAGTGCCGGACAACTACCAGCGGGCCGGCAATTTCTTCAGCAACGTGATGCGCTTGACACCCAATTTGACATATTCGCCTTTTTCCAGATCCTTGAGCAAACGGCTCACCATTTCACGCGATGCACCCACCCGGCTGGCCAGATCCTGATGCGTTACCGGGAAGATCAGCACCGGTGCGCCGGCTTTGGCAGGGCCGCCGTAACTCTCCAGCAGTGCAACCACCCGCCCATACACATTGAGCAGGGCCATGCTGCGCGCAGACTCGGTTGCAGCGCGGGCACGGCGGATGACTTCATTGATCAGGGTCATGGCGAAATCGGGCTCTTCAGCAAGGTAAGCACGCACTTCGGCACGATCAATCACAGCGCAAACGCAAGGCTCCAGTGTGATGACCGAGGCAGACCGCGGGCCGCCATCCAATGACATTTCGCCGAAGTAGTCTCCTGCGTCGATGGTGCCGTAAGTGAGTTCACGGCCATCCACATCTGACGAATAAGCCTTGACGCGCCCCTGCACCAATACAAACATGGTGTCACCGGGGTCATTCTCGGCAATGATGATGGTATTTTTGCGGTAGTTGCGCATGACGCCGCGGCTGGCAAGCGCACGTAGCCGGGGATTCAGCGTGGCAAGCTGCTTTTCCTGGACGGCGGTGAAGTTGGGCGCGGGCATGGGTTGGCTCTTGAAGAGCCAGACTCTAGCATGGGACGGCGCGGGAACGAGTAACAGGCTCAATGCACTGGAGACGAACGTTGGCTGGAGGCCACGGGTGGCAGAACCGCCACCAGATTGACCAGGCCGCGCACACCGCATGAGCCTGTTTTGGCGCAGAGGCTGCGCACATGACTTCGCACGGTCGATACAGCAACATTCATATGGACAGCGATCTCGGGAGTGGAGTAACCCAGACACAAGATGCCCAGCACGTGCTCCTCTGTTTTGGTCAGCCGGTGATTGCGACTGAACAACGAGAGGGTAACGGGCTCACACACTGCAGGCTTGGCAAACAGCAAAATGGCAGTGACCTGGGTTGCCTCGTAGTCAGCTGGCGCGGGAACTGCGACCAATGACACCATGGCACCTTCGTTTTCCAGTTGGATGTAACTGCGCCGGCCATGTTGAACATCATCCAGCGCGGCGCGCAGTTTCTTGCCCCCGTCCCGGGTGCAGGCATACAGCAGGTGATCACGCTCGCCCAGAACCCGGCAACGCTCCAGTTCACGGCGCGCCGCATGGTTACACAGCAGTACGCGGGCGTCAGCGCCCAGTACCACCAAGCCATGAGCCAATTCGTCGATCAACATGCAGAGCATGTCATTGGGAAAGTCAGCCGCCGCTTTGACTGGAAGTTGTGGCGCACGCCTGTCGGAGAAAGTGGTGTCAAGCAGGGTATTCATGGCGAATCAAACCTGCACCAGGGAATCGTCGAGAGCCTGGTCCCACAACTCGTGGAGTTGACCCAGGCGCCTGCGTGCATCATGGAGCCGTCCTGCGATGGCGTCGAACTCGATGTTGCAGCAAATGGCAAGTGTTTCAACGGCCCCGACAACGCTGGATACCGCCTGCAACGACGATGCCGCACGCCCCAGTGCCAAGCCATTACATTCAGTGATGGCAACTTCCATTTCACACAGCCTTTGCCGCACCTCACCCGCGAAAATGTCCTGCATCTCGTCCGGCAGGGCAAATTCGACATGGCGTACATGACCAGGGGCTGATTTAGTGCGGACACCTGTTGACTCAAATGAATGGGACTGCCGTTGTGCATTCATGGGATACCCCTTTGACGTTGATCTGACGAGGTCGAGAATAGGCCGTGCGGGTGAATTTGCGTCGTAAATTTCAGGCGGCGTTCCCGTGAGAAATTCACATCAGGGTCAGTAACACGAAAGACTCCCGACCCGGCTAGACTTGACCTTCATGGAACCAGCACAAAGAATTCGCCTTGCAGTGGCGACCGTGAGTGAACTGCGTCAGGCAGCGGCAGACGATTCGGCATTGGGCGCTGCAATCACAACCGTCAAACGCATTCAGTCGCAGCGGTTTGCCGGGACTTATGCAGACTTGTTGAGCGGTTCGCGGTATAGAGAAGCTGCCCGGTTTTTTCTTGACGAGCTGTACAGTGAAAGCGACTACTCAGCTCGAGACGCCCAGTTTGCCCGTATAGCAGGTGCAATGCAGCGACTTCTGCCCCATCATGCAGTAGCCACTGCCGTGGCCTTGGCGGAATTGCATGTGCTGACTGAGCAGCTTGATCATGACATGGCACAGGCGTGGCTCGCTCTGGCGCCTGCCTCAGGTGTCGAGGTGCCAACGAGACGCTATATCGCCGCGTGGCAAACTGTCACACGAAGGGAAGATCGGCTGGCGCAGCTCAATGGCGTTCTGGATATCGGACGTGAACTGGACCGCTTGACTCGCCTGCCTGGCCTGAGAATGATGCTGAAGATGATGCGCGGACCGGCTGCAGCCGCGGGTTTAGCGTCGTTGCAGCATTTTCTGGAAACTGGTTTCGATACCTTTTCAGCCATGGCTCGCCAATCGGGCGGCGTAAAAGGATTTCTTGAACTGATTGAACAACGCGAGTCCAACTGGATTCAAATGCTTTTTGAACAGAGTCCGGTGACTTGTGAACTTGAACTCGGCAGAACGCTGAGTCTGGCAACTTAGGCTGCCGAGGGCAGAATGACTCGTACATGTTGACGAATTCATCTGGACTTCCTGCTGGCGTTACCGTATTTGAACGAGGCTGGCTGTCTGCCAACAATATTTTGTTTGTTGGACGCCAGGGTTCCGCGTTGGTCGATAGTGGTTACCACACACATTCAGGCCAAACATTGGCCTTGATTGAGCAGACTTTGGGAGCGCAAACGCTTGATTTGCTCATCAATACACATCTGCATAGTGATCATTGCGGCGGAAATTCGGCTCTTCAAGACCGATTCCCCCAAATTCAGACGTTGATTCCGCCCGGACAGGCATCTTTTGTTAAAAATTGGGATCCACTGGCTCTCACTTACACGCCAACCGGGCAACATTGCCCCCAGTTTTTGTTCGATGACTTGCTCCAGCCAGGGTCTGAAGTCGTGCTGGGAGACCTTTCATGGGAAATTCATGCTGCACCCGGCCATGATCCGCATTCGATTGTGTTGTTTGAGCCGCAATCAAAGGTACTGATTTCAGCAGATTCACTTTGGGAGAATGGATTTGGCGTTGTATTTCCAGAGCTGGAGGGCATCGAAGCCTTCGAAGAGGTTGCCTCAACACTGGATTTAATTGAGCACTTGTCGCCCAAAGTCATCATTCCGGGCCATGGGAAAGTATTTACCCATGTTTCAGATTCTCTGGCCTTAGCGAGGCGCAGACTGAATAGCTTCATTCAGAGCCCCAGAAAACATGCTCTGCACGCTGCCAAGGTACTGGTGAAGTTCAAATTACTGGAGATCCAGAGAATCAGACTTTCTGA
>JAABRC010000197.1 GCA_011391115.1 Candidatus Egaibacter danicus
TTTGAGTAATCTTGAGCGTATTTTACGAGGTCAAAAGATGCCGCACCATCCCCCAGTGGAATGCGCGCCGCGCGCAGGTAGGCGCGCGCGCCGTTCAACGTCGCCTGCTGGCATTGGTCAGGTGTCTCGTCACCATGAAATTGCACTGTGGAACCCGGTATATATGCGCAGGCAGCTATTATTTCCGTAGCAGCCGCATTGACAAACAGCAATACCGGTGTGACGAAGGGCGGCAACCGCCGGGCAAGTTGAGCGGCGCGCTCAATCGGAATGTGGCGCGGGCTCTTGTCGTAGAGTACAAAGCCGATGGCATCGGCTCCTGCGGCAACGGCGGCGTCCACATCCTGCTCCCGCGTCAGGCCGCAAATCTTGATCCGGGTACGTATTGAGTTCATGGCAGTCCATCATACGCAGGCGTGCGGTCCGGCAGGCCCCAGTGGGCTTCATAGCGGGGCCCGAGGAAGTAGAGGCCGTCTGGGGAAAAGGTGGGCGCAGCAACATCCCGGTTACGGGCGGCAAGAACCTGATTCATCCATTCTGGCGGGTATTTCCCCTGGCCAACGGTCACCAGGCACCCCATGATGTTGCGAATCATGTGGTGCAAAAAGGCGTTAGCTTCAAATTCGAAGCGCCAGTAGGCACCCCGGCGGGTAATGTCGATGCGTTGCAGGTTCTTCACGGGCGACAGGGCCTGGCAGGCGGAGGCTCGAAACGACGAAAAATCATGCTCCCCCAACAGAGGGCGGACAGCCTGTTGCATGGTCCCCATATCCAGTGGCCTGAAGCTCCAGCCTGTGCGACCCGCGTCTATGCTGGGGCGAACGGGTGATTCCAGCAGGATGTAGGCATAGCGGCGTGAAATGGCACTGGCCCGGCAATGAAACGCGTCAGGCACCACCTGTGCCCACTGAACGGCAATGTCACGCGGCAAATTGGCATTGGTGCCGCGCACCCATGAAACGGGCTCACGCGTTGCTTCGGTGTCGAAATGAATGACCTGCATGAGGGCGTGAACACCAGCGTCCGTCCGGCCAGAACATAACGTGGAAACCCTGCTGTCGGTGAAGCGGCCAAGTGCAGCTTCCAGCTTGTCCTGAACAGTGAGTCCTGACAACTGGCTTTGCCAGCCCTGATATGCCTGCCCGTTGTAACTGATGCCTAACGCCAGCCTCACGGTGATTTCAAGTACAGGCCGCCGTCAAAACAGTCAGTTCAATTCGTTCAAGGCGAGCTGTGCGCGTGACTTGACATCGCCAGAGGCTTCTGCAATCACTTCCTCAATCAGGGCACGGGCGCCATCACTGTCACCAATCGCCACGAACTCCTCAGCCAAGGCCAATTTGGTTGCCAGGGGGTCTTCGGCTTCTGCGCTACGGGGCGCTGAGGTTCCTTCAGTCGAGTCGTCCAGATCAAGTGAGAGTGACCCCAGATCAAATTCGAGCATGCCCGGCTGGCTGGCTGCCGCCTCTTTGGGAGCGGGTGTATTCAGGGCAGCAGGTTCTGTCATGCCGAAGCTGGTTTGGGCTTGCCGTGCCAACTCTGCATTCTCCTGCTCGATGGTCTTGTTGCCGGAATCAAGATCCAGGTCGGGCAGGTCAAAGTGAATCGCCCTGGCATCATTGCTGGCGGGAGGCTGGGTTACTGCGGCCATTGACTCGCTCGGCAGGGCGAGATCGAGGCTTGGCATGGCAGGCATGGCATCAACCGCCTGCAGGGGGACTGTAGGATGATGCTGCGTGCTGGTAGTCTCCGAAATGGCTGCCGGCGCCGAGTCTTCCAGTGAAAAATCCAGATCCAGATCGAGGTCAACCGCACTGGGACTCTCTGCCTGATTGACCTGAATAGGCAGCGTCAACGTGCTGGCAGAGAAGCTGCTGCCAGTTTCAAACGGAATGGGTCGCGACAGGGTGCCACCAGAGGTTGGCTCGCCGCCCGGTTTGTACAACTCGTTATTGGGGTCAATACCCAAGCCGAGTTCACAAATGCGTTCCCACGCCGGGCCTTCGCCCTCAGTGAGTTTATGGGCCTGATTGGCAATCGTCTCAAAGCCCTTGATGTCCTGACGTTTGGCGTAAATCTCAAGGAGTTTTTGGTGAATGGCAATACGTCCGGAATTGGTCCGCAGTGCTTCTTTCAGAATTTCCTCGGCCTGCAAATCCCGGCCGTAAGCCAGGTAAACGTCGGCCTCTGCCACAGGATCCACGTCATCGGCGGCTTCCAGTTGGCTGGGTGAATACACCATGGATGAACCGGTCAGACCGCCATCCTTGGTATCTACGCGTTGTCCGCCACTGGCGCCAAAGAAAGAGTCAGGCTGCAGGCGGCTTTCAAGGTATGCGCTGTCGACCTGCGACACATTCTTGCGCTGGCGTGCCCGGTAGAAGGCGAAGCCGGCCAGCAATGCGATCAGGCCACCCGCACCGGCTGGAACCAGCGGATTCTCAAGCAGTTGATCAACCAGACCGGGTTCAGCAACAGGAGCTGGCACAACCACAGGTGCTTTTGCCACAGGTGCGGGAGGAACTGGTGATACAACAACTGGCTCCGGACTGCTGGCCATCGGTGCTGCCGGGGCAGAGGCGGCGGGCGGAGTTGTTATTGCGACAGGAGCCTGGATTGCAGGTGCTGCGTCTGTGGTCTTTGCGGCACTGGCAGCCTGGCCGGCTGGCACAGCGCTGGAAGCTGCGCCAAGTTTGCTGAGGTCCTTGATATTCTTTGCGATCTCGGCCGCGCGTTCCGCAGCTTCTTTTTCAGCACGTTCCTTTGCCAGTTTGGCTTCGGCTGCCTGTGCCTGGATCGCTCCTTTGGAGAGTGTCAGCTTGTCAGGAACTGCGGCGGCAGGCTTTTTGTCTTCCACCTTGGCTTGTACCGACCCACTGGCCTGGCGATCCGCCGCACTCACCTGCGCGGCGGGTGCATTGGTGGCGAGCTTCCTGCGGAATTCGTTGAAATCCTTGCTTTGCGCAAGGACCATCTGAGAGGCTTCCTGAGGCGTCGTCGACTGAATTTGCTCGGACCCCGGCACCTTGACTACAGCGCCAGCCTTGATGCGGTTCATGTTCCCATCAACAAATGCTTCAGGATTCGCCTGGAGCAGGGCAACCAGCATCTGATCCAGCGAAACGCTGGATGGTTTGGTGGACGCAGCAATCTTGCTGGCAGTGTCGCCAGGCTTGACCGTGACGCTTTTGGCACTATCGCCCGGCTCGGCGGGTGTTGCAGTCTTCGCTGGTTTGACAGCCGCCGGGGG
This sequence comes from Candidatus Egaibacter danicus, assembly GCA_011391115.1. Next base: position 3,251 of record JAABRC010000197.1, read on the forward strand.
CTTTTCTGCTTTGGCTGGTGCCGGCGCTTTGCTCACCGCGGCAGGTACAGCGGCGCGCGGCGCAGCGGTTGACGCTGTGGCTGGAGCAGGTGCGGGCGATGCAGCAGGAGTCTGGGCTGGCGTGGGTGCTACCGCTGCAGGCTGCCGCATGCTGGCGGGGTCAAACAGCATCGTATAGTCGCGAACAATGCGGCCGGTGGCCCAGTTGGCTTCAAGGATCAGGTCTACAAAGGGCTCGTTAACGGGGCGATCACTGCTCAGTCGCAAATATGCCCGACCGTCCGACCGTCTTTGCAGCGAAATCTGGACACTGGGCATCGCAGCGTTGTACTCCATGCCGGCTGCACGGAATGCGTCGGGAGATGCCACGTTGGCTTTCAACGAAGCGGCTTCCTCGGCGTTGATGTCAGGGATGTCAACCTCGGCGCGCAATGGCTCCCCCAAAGCCGACTGAACGGTGACGCGACCTAACGATAGTGCCAATGCGCCGGTTCCCCACAGGCCCAAAAGGGCGGCAGCAGAAGCGGCAATGGCGGTTTTTTGCCAGCGATGTGACTTAGCGATCAATTTATTAGCCTCCGATGTTCGGGCGACTGGCAATTATTTCTCATTACGCGAACAAACGCCTCGACACTCAAAACGTGAAAAGTACCTTAACATCAATATGTTAGCCTGACAAGCTCATAAAGCTTCTAACTTTGAGCGCATATTAATCAAGGGGCTCAAGGAGGTGTTCTGATGTTGTCAATCGACAACGCCGGACGCCCCGTCAAATACTGGCTGGCAGTTGACGAGGCCGGGTTTCACGCATTAAGCAGAATGCGCAGCATGCGACGTAACGGTTCGGCGGCACCCCACAGCAACTGGTCGCCAATGGTGAACGCGCCAACATAGTCGGGGCCCATGGCCAGTTTGCGGATGCGGCCGACCGGAATGGTCATGGTGCCCGTCACGGCGACAGGCGTCAGATCAACCAGCGTGGCTTCTTTCGTGTTGGGCACCACTTTCACCCATTGGTTGTCGGCGGCGATCATGGCTTCAATGTCGGCCACGGGCACATCCTTGTTGAGCTTGAAGGTCAGTGCCTGGCTGTGGCAACGCATGGCGCCCACGCGCACACAGAAGCCATCCACTGGTATGGCGGCAGAGTTGAAACCCGCTCCCTGGCCCAAAATCTTGTTGGTCTCGGCGCCGCCTTTCCACTCTTCCTTGCTCATGCCCCAACCGGCTTCGTCCGGTTGTTTCCCGATACCCAGATCCTTGTC
>JAABRC010000198.1 GCA_011391115.1 Candidatus Egaibacter danicus
GCCCCCGCCTGGATACTTTGACAAAGTGCAAGCGATTCTGAAGAAATACGACATCCTGTTTCTGGTTGATGAGGTCATTACCGGTTTCGGCCGGCTGGGAAAGGCATTTGGCACAGAGGTTTTTGATCTGAAGCCGGACATGATCACCGTGGCCAAAATGCTGACGTCTGCCTATGTTCCGATGTCGGCCCTGTACATGACCGATGAGATCTATCAGACCATCGCGGACACCAGTGCAGCCGTCGGCGTGTTTGGGCATGGCTACACCTACAGCGGCCACCCACTGGCCTGCGCTGTGGCACTGGAAACCCTGCGCATTTACGAGGCAGACAAGGTCATCGAACATGTGGCCAAGGTCGGGCCGAGGTTGCAGCAGGGCCTGCAAAAACTCAAGGGCCATCCACTGGTGGGCGATGCACGAGGGTTGGGTTTGATTGGCGCCATTGAACTGGCCTCAGATCCGGCACAGCGCAAACCCTTTGATCCCAAGCGGGGCGTTGGTAATTACTTCGTCAGCCGCGCGCAAGCTCACGGGCTCATCGTCCGGGTCCTGGCTGGAGACGTCATTGCCTTTTCGCCACCATTGATCATTTCGGAGGCAGAAATAGATCAATTGCTGGAGCGCACCAACCTGGCACTGGCCGACACACTGGCCTGGGTGAAAAACTGGAATGAATAAAGGGACTGACTGAGCCGTGTGGCATATAGTGGCGAAGACTCTGAAGGTTTGCACAACATGGCTCTGATCGAGTTTGAACACGTATTCAAGCGATACCCTGGCAGTACCAGCACCGCCGTGGATGACTTGAACCTGCACATTGAGGCTGGCGAGTTCCTGACCTTGCTGGGCCCCTCGGGCTCAGGAAAAACCTCGACGCTGATGCTGTTGGCAGGATTTGAAACGCCGAGCTCGGGCGTCATCCGGCTCGATGGCAAATCCATTGAGTCACTGCCGCCTCACCTTCGTAACATGGGTGTCGTTTTTCAGAGCTACTCGCTGTTCCCGCACATGACTGTGGCTGAAAATGTGGCTTTCCCGCTATCGGTGCGCAAGGTTCCTGCATCGGACATTGCCAGCAAGGTCACGGCCGCTTTGGCCAAAGTACATCTGGAAAGCTTTGCCCAGCGCAAGCCCAATCAGCTGTCTGGCGGCCAACAGCAGCGCGTGGCGCTCGCTCGCGCCCTGGTGTTCGAGCCACGTGTGGTGTTGATGGATGAACCCCTGTCAGCGTTGGACAAAAAGTTGCGCGAGGAAATGCAGCTCGAGATTCGGCGGCTGCATCGCGAATTGGGCGTCACCATGGTATTTGTCACGCATGATCAGTCCGAGGCCATGACGCTTTCTGACCGGGTAGCTGTATTCAATAACGGCCGCATTGAGCAACTCGCCTCCCCGCAGGCTCTCTACGACTCACCTGCCAACCCGTTCGTTGCCAGCTTCCTGGGTGACAACAATATGGTCAGCGCAACCCTGGATGCCAGTGAGACAACCCATGCGGGATCGGGAACCATCAGCATCAGGACCGCCGGTGGGCAAAGTCTGCATGCCCGCAGTCGCCACACGCTGTCGGCAGGAAGCTCTCCTGTCACGTTGTGTGTACGGCCAGAGTTTCTGCAGGTCGCCGCTGATCGCGCCTCGCTGAAAACCACCAACTTCTTGAATGGCACCTTGCTCGACCTGATCCATCAAGGAGACCACTGGCGGCTGGTTGCCAGTCTGAAAGACGGTGTCGGTGCAGTTGAGGCTGCGCAGTGGTTCGCAAAAATCAGCCCGGGGGCATTGCCGCAGGGCCTGGTCGTGGGGCAGAACCTGTGTCTGGGGTTTCGGCCCGAAGATGCCTGGGTATTTTGAAAACTGGTTGAATTTTTACGAAGGAGAACGGGTATGAAGAAGCAAGTAATCGCAACAATCGCTGGTGCTGTTGCATTGGCCTGCCTGGGCAGCCAGGCACTGGCACAGTCACGTGACCTCAACGTGGTGTCGTGGGGTGGTGCCTATCAGGACGGGCAGAAAGAGGTTTTTTTCAAACCCTTCAATGCCACCGGCACCAAACTGACCGATGAAGCTTGGGACGGTGGTTTGGGCGTGCTGCGCACCAAGATCAAGGGTGGCAATAACACCTGGGACGTCGTTCAGGTTGAAGCCGACGAACTGGAAGTGGGCTGCGATGAAGGGCTCTACGAAAAACTGGACGTCAGCAAGATCGGTGGCGCTTCCCGTTACCTGCCCGGAACGGTGCATGCGTGCGGCGTTGGCGCGATCATTTACAACCTGGTACTGGCGTATGACGGTGACAAGATGAAGACCGCCCCCAATGGCTGGTCTGACTTCTTCGATACCAAGAAGATTCCTGGCAAACGTTCCATCCGCAACGGTGCCAAGTGGAACCTCGAAGTAGCCCTGATTGCCGACGGCGTTTCCTCCAAGGACGTTTACAAGGTGCTGCGCACGCCTGAAGGCATAGAGCGTGCATTCAAGAAGCTGGACACCGTCAAGTCTGATCTGGTGTTCTGGAAGAGTGGCGCCCAGCCGCCCCAGATGCTCGCTGCCGGCGACGTGGTCATGACTACCGCTTACAACGGCCGCATCACCGCTGCCAATGAAAAGGACAAAAAGAACTTCAAGATCGTCTGGAAGGACACGCCTTACACGATGGACAGCTGGGTCATCATGAAGGGCACGCCCCAGAAGGCCAACGCCGAGAAGCTGGTCGAGTTCATGGGACGTCCTGAAAACCAGGCCAAACTGCCCAAGTTTGTTCGCTATGGCGTGACCGCAGCTGCGGCGGCTCCGCTGATCGACAAGTCCCTGATGGGTGACCTGCCTACCAACCCGGACAACCTGAAACTGGCTTTCGCTGAAGACGTGAAGTTCTGGATCGACAACGGCGACAAACTGGCCGAGCGCTGGACCAAGTGGGCTGGCACGAAGTAATTCTCGAGCTTCCTGACTGAACCTAACGGCCATGCTGACGCGCCAACGAAGTGCTCTGCTGTTGCCCTTGACCGGGTTTCTGCTGGTGTTCTTTGTGGCGCCGTTGGTGTGGCTGCTTTCACTGGCAGTGCGCGAGGCGGAAGTACCCCGCGCACTGCCCAGAACCCTGTCCGTGTTGCAGACCTGGCAGCCCGGGCAGGCTTTGCCCCCTTCGCTGTTCCCCGGCTTTGCACAGGATTTGACAGAAGCCCGCGCCGCCAGCACGCTGGCCGATGCGGCCCGGCGTCTGAACTACGAGGTCAACGGTGTGCGCAGCACACTGATGCGCGCCGCCCGGGAAGTGTCGTCGGCTCCTGCCGACACCGCCTTTAACCAGGCCTTTTTTGCCTCTGTGGATCCCGCTCTGGCAAGCCCCGAATTTTTTGCGGCTGTACAGCGGGCGCACGGCCCTTTCTCCGCCTACTACCTGCTGGCCGCTTTCGATCTGGCGCGCAATGCCAAGGGCGAGATTGAACACGCATCGGAAGCCAACCGCATTTACATCGATGTGCTGATGCGCACGCTGGGCATCAGTGCCAGCGTGACAGTCTTGTGCCTGTTGCTGGGTTTCCCGGTGGCGTTGCTGCTGACCCAAGTGACAGAGAAAACCGCTGACTGGTTGATGATCCTCGTGTTATTGCCTTTCTGGACATCGCTGCTGGTGCGCACGGCCGCCTGGGTCGTGGTGCTGCAAAAAGAGGGCATGGTCAACAGCTTGCTGATGCGTCTGGGCCTGATTGCGGAGCCGTTGACCCTGATCTACAACCGCACCGGCGTCCTGATTGCGATGACTCATGTGCTGCTTCCGTTCATGATCCTGCCGCTGTACAGCGTGCTCAAAGGCATTCCGCCGCACTACATGCGGGCCGCCGCCAGTTTGGGTGCACCGCCCGTGACCGCCTTTTTCAGGGTATACCTGCCCATGGCTGCACCGGCTATCGTGGCAGGTTCTCTGATGGTGTTCATTCTGGCCATGGGCTACTACATCACACCGGCGTTGGTGGGCGGTGGGTCGGACCAGATGCTTTCCTATTTCGTGGCCACGTACACCACCGACACTGGCAACTGGGGCCTGGCCTCCGCACTGGGCCTGATGATGCTGGTCACCACCATCGCCCTGTACGCGCTGGCACACAAACTCTCGGGCGGCCGCGCGCTGTCCATGGGTTGATGCGGTCATGAAGCCCTGGAAACTTCTCTACTGGTTTCTTTGTGCCTGTGTTCTGGTATTCCTGCTGGCGCCCATTGCGGCCATTATTCCGCTGTCATTTTCCAGCGGCTCCTTTCTGACCTATCCTTTGCCAGGTCTGTCGCTGCGCTGGTATGAGGAAGTGCTGGGCGGTGGCAAATGGCTCACAGCCCTGGGCAACTCGTTGTATGTTGGTGCCATTGCCACCTTCGTCTCCGTGATTCTGGGAACACTGGCCTCATTGGGCCTGATGCGACACAAGGCGTGGTGGAGCGAGATGCTCAAGCTTGTCGTCCTGTCGCCCATGATCGTGCCGGTTATTCTGATTGCGGTCGCCTCGTACTTT